>JBMTER010000097.1:0-6067 GCA_049433345.1 Gaiellales bacterium
CTAAATAAAAAGGTATTAGGAGAATTTATCTCTTTGGTAGCATGAAGACATTCCATAGCGCGGCGAGCGCCCGGTCGACCTCTTCTGCGTGCTCGCCGCCGACGACCGGCTGCGGGCCACGGCGCTGCACCACGTCGGCAACGAGGAGCACGTGCGCCTGTTCATGCGCCATCCCGCCCACACGGCGGGCTCGGACGGGATCCTCGTCGGGTCGCGCCCGCACCCGCGCGGGTGGGGCACGATGCCGCGCTACCTCGCGCACTACGTGCGCGAGCTCGGCGTGCTCGGGCTCGAGGAGGCCGTGCGGCACATGACCTCCGCCCCGGCCCAGCGGCTCGGCCTCTGGGACCGTGGCCTCGTGCGGCCGGGCATGGTCGCCGACCTGGTCGCGTTCGATCCTGAGACGGTCCGCGACACCGCGACGTACGAGGACCCGCGGCGCGCCCCCGAGGGCATCCCGCACGTCTGGATCGCGGGCGTGCCCACCGTCACGGACGGCGCGCGCACGGCGCACCTGCCCGGCCGGGCGCTGCGCTCGACGTTCGGCGCCTAGGCGAGCGCCGCGGCGATCCGATCGAGGATCGGCAGCGGCATCAGGCCGTAGTGGTAGAGGTCAAGGCGGGTGCAGCCCGCAGCGCGGGCGAGTCCCGCCTTGGCGTGCAGGTCCTCCACCCCGTCGCAGTCGGGCCCGAAGGGGCGCAGGATCGCGGCGAGCGGCCGCTCTCCGATCGCCGCCCGGTACGCCTCCAGGTCGAGGGCGACACGGGCCGGGTCGCGGGCGTAGGCGATCGCCTCCACGGTGCAGTGCGCGCACAGCGCGGCCACGTCGAGGCCGAAGCGCCAGCCCGTCTCGATCGCGGGAGCCCCGGTCGGTCGGCCGTCCGCGTAGCCCTTCGCCGCCCCGGACGAGTCCAGCAGGGTCAGCGTCCCGCCCTCGTCGGCGCAGGCCCGTGCCACCTCCTCGACGAGCGACGTCACGGTCGCCTCGCGGGCGTCCAGGAGCGCGCCCATCCGCCCGTCGAGGAGCGCGGCGGCCTCGGCGCGTGTGGCCACGTCGCCCGGCAGGGACTCGCCCCGATCGAGCATGCCCTCGAGGAGGGCGCGCACGTCGTCGCGTAAGGCGTCGCCGTCGGTGCCGTGCGCACCCGCGCCGGCGACGCACGCATCGCACAGGCAGAGTCCGAGCAGGAAGCGCCCGACCGGACCGGGCTCGAACAGGAAGCGCTCGTGGTGCACCCCGTGCTCGAGGCCGTGGTGGTGCAGGGACTCCGCCAGGACCTCGGTCAGCCCGGCGCGAACGAGGGCACGGGCCATCGCGACCGCGTAGGCGCGACTCGCGGGCTGCGCCGGGCAGAGCTGCTCGGCCACGGCGCCGCCGAAGGCGTCGACGTGCGCACCGGGACCGGGCCGCGCGGCATCGACGTGCATGAACACGCTCCAGCCGTCGATGGCGGCGCCTCGCTCGCCCGCGACCGCGACGAGTTCCGCCATGGCGGCCTCCGTCGCATCGTCACCGGCTCGGGCGGGCTGCACGGGGCAGCCGTCCCAGACCGCGGGGTCGCGGGCGATCCACAGCCCGGCGGGCAGCGCACGCAGGCGCGGGCCGCGCGCGTGCGGCAGGAGGTCGCGGGCCGCGTGGTAGGAGGCGGCGACCGGCAGGCCGTCGACCCCGGCGCGGCCGAGGGCGGCGGCGAGGATGCCCGCGGGCCGGCGGTCGGCGACGTCGACGGCCGAGCAGAAGAGGGTCGTTCGCACCCGGACCTAGAAGCCGAGGCCGTCCCAGTAGGCCTTGGCGCGTCGCGCCTCCGCGATGCACTCCTCGTACGGCGGCCAGTTGTAGTCGGTGAACTCGATCTCCATCGACACGGGGCCGTCGAAGCCGGCCGCGTCCAGGGTGCGCAGGATGCGCGGGATGTCGATGTCGCCGTCGCCGAGCGGCGGGAAATCCGCGACGCCCTTGCCGCCGCGCTTGTCCTTCAGGTGCACGTGGCCGAGATGCGGCAGGGCGAGCTCGATGTCCTCCTCGGGCACGGCCTCCGTGTAGTAGATGACGTTGCCGGGGTCGTAGTTGATGCCGACCCACGGGTTGTCGATGCGCCGGAGGATGTCGATGCCGACCGCCGCCGTCGGCAGCAGGTTGGAGTCGGTCTCGATGCAGAGCCTGATGCCGGCGGCCTCGGCCTCCTCGGCGACGGCGTTGACGTTGCGGACGAAGGCGTCGATCTGCTCCTCGGTCTCGGCGTCGCCCGTGAAGGTGTTGAGGACCTTGATGCCCATCTCGCGGCCCGCGCGCAGGACGTTCGTCAGGCGCTCGCGGCCGATGTCGAGGTGCAGCGGCGCGTGGCCGCTCATCGAGACGACCGTGAGGCCATGCTGGTCGAGCAGGCGCTGGCAGTTCGCCACCTCGGCCGGACCGAGGTTGTCGGGGTCGAGGTGCTCGAGGAAGTCCTTGACGGCGCCGATCTCGACGTTCTCGAAGCCGGCGTCGGCGAGTCCCGCGAGAGCCTGCTCCAGCGTGTACGGCAGGAAGATGATGGACGAGCCGGTCTGGGTCCACGGGGCCATGTCGTGCCTCCTAGTCGTCGGTGCCGCACCAGTCGAGGGCGGCGAGGGCCAGCGCCTTGGCGGACGCCGTGAGTTCGTCCACGAGGACGTGCTCGTCGATGCCGTGGGCGATGCGCAGCTCGCCCGGGCCGTAGACGATCGCCGGGATGCCCTCCCATTGGTAGAAGGTGGCATCGCAGGCGGCGCCGAAGTTCGACGGGTGGTCGGGTGTCAGGTCGGGCTGGCGCGCGCCCTGCACCGCGGCGTGCGCCGCGACCATCGTCTGGGTGATCGGCGCGTCCCACGGCTGCTCATAGCCGGGCCAGGAGATGTGGAACGTGACCTCCGGCGGGTTCGCACGCAGCCAGGGGTCGAGCTGGGCCGCGTGGTGCACCTGCTCACGGATCGCCCGCTTGATCTCCTCGGGATCGACGCCGGGACTGTGCCACGCCACGTACTCGATGCGCCCGCGGTCGGCCAGCGAGGCCGGGAACGGCGTCCCCGCGTCGGCATGCAGCACGTTCGGGCCGATCGTGAACCAGCCGTGCGGAAAGCCCGCATGGCGCATCTCGACCGCCCACTGCCGCTCGAGTTCCTGCAGGCACTGCAGGAGCGGGATGATCCGCTCCACGGCGTTGACGCCGATCGCGGCGCCCGGGCCGCCCGGACGCGTGGCCAGCGGCCGATTGCCCGAGTGGGTGGCCTTGCCGACGATCGCGACGGTGAAGACGAGAGCGCTCGGCGCGACCGAGTTGACGCTCAGGGGCAGAGGGATCGACGACGGCTCGGTGACGATCGCCGCATCCGTGCGGTGCCCGGCCCGGATCACCGCCGTGGTGCCCGTCTCGTGCTCCATCATCTCCTCGCCGACCACGGAGTGCAGGTGCAGGTCGCCGTGGAGGGCGACGCCGCAGTCCTCGAGGGCCTGGGCGACGGTCCACATGGCCGCGCCGGAGCCCTTCATATCCGTCGAGCCGATGCCGTACAGGCGTCCGTCGATGATCTGCGGATCCCACGGGTCGCCGGTCACCCACGCCGCGGGCTCGACGGGGGCGCCGGTGTCGACGTGGCCGTTGAGGGCGAGGGAGCGGCCGCCGCCCGTGCCGCGGCGGATCCCGACGAGGTTCGAGCGCGCGGGATCGGCCGCCACCCGCTCCGTCACGAGGCCCGCGGCGCGGTAGCGCTCCTCGAGGAGGTCGTTGACGCGCGTCTCGCCGCCGAGCACCGCGCCGCGGTCGACCCCGGGCAGGGTCGGATTGCGCGAGTCGATGCGCACCATCTCCCGCGTCAGCTCGACGGTCTCCCCCGCCATCTCGTCGATGCGGCGCAGGACCGCCTCCCGTGCTCCGGCCACCGCTCCTCCTCTCCGTGGCTACGCGGGATCCTACCCCAGCGTCACCCGCCGGGGGAGGCCGGCTACATGCGCTCCGGCGCCTCGACCCCGATCAGACCGAGGGCGCGCTCGAGCGCCTCCCCCGTCGCCCGCACTGCGGCGAGGCGGAAGGCGCGCACGTCGTCATCCTCGTGCAGCACGTAGAGGTCGTGGTGGAAGGCGTGGAAGTCGCCAGCCAGCTCGTGCGCCCACGTCACGATGCGATGCGGCGCGCGTAGCGCGGCCGCGGTGCGCGCGACGTCCGGCCACTCGGCGAGCCGCCGCACGAGCGCCATCTCCGGCCCCTCGGGCGCGTGGGACGTCCCGACACCGACCGTCATCCGCCCCTCCTCCTCGGCCTTGCGCAGGATCGAGCGACAGCGCGCGTGCGCGTACTGCACGTAGTAGACGGGATTCTTCGACGACTCCTCGACGGCGAGGTCGAGATCGATGTCGAGCTGCTGGTCGTGCGACCGCTGCACGAGGAAGTAGCGGGCCGCGTCGACGCCGATCGCGTCGGCCAGGCCATCCATCGTGATGACGTTGCCGCGCCGCTTGCCCATCCGCTCCCCCGAGACCGTGACCAGCTGGTAGATCAGGATCTCGACCGCCTCCGGATCGTGCCCGAGGCAGGCCGCCCCCGCCTTCAGGCGCTGGATGTAGCCGTGGTGGTCCGCGCCGAGCACGTAGATCGCCCGGGTCGCGCCCCGCGCGAACTTGAGGTCGATGTAGGCGAGGTCGGCGGCGAAGTAGGTCGTCTCGCCGTCGGCCTTGATCAGCACGCGGTCCTTGTCGTCGCCGAAGGTGGTCGTGCGCAGCCAGGTGGCGCCGTCCTGGTCGAAGACGTGGCCCTCGGCGCGGGCGCGCTCGACGGCGCCGGCGACGGCGCCCGACTGGTGCAGGGTCTGCTCGCTGGTCCAGAGGTCGAAGCCGACGCGCATCCGCTCGAGGCTCGCCCGAATGCGTCCCATCATCGTCTCGACGCCGAGCCGCGTCCACTCCTCGAGGGGCGCGTCGTCGACGAGGGGCAGCGCGGCCGCGATCTCCGCGACCTCCTCACCCGGATAGCCGCCCTCGGGGACGTCCTCGCCGAGCCGACGCGCGCGCAGCGAGGCTCCGAACAGCTGGATCTGGTTGCCGGCGTCATTGAAGTAGTACTCCCGCACGACCGGCTCTCCGGCGAAGGCCAGAAGCCGCGCGACGCAGTCGCCGTAGGCGGCGTTGCGGGCGGAGCCGATCGTGAGGTCACCCGTCGGGTTCGCCGAGACGAACTCGACGAGCGTCTCGATACCGGCGACGGGGGCCCCGTGACCGAACTCGGCGCCGTCGGCGAGCATCGCCGTCAGGGTGTCCCGGTACCAGCCGGGCGCGAGCCGGAGGTTCAGGAAGCCGGGCCCGGCCACCTCGGCGGCCGCGACCCACGGCAGCGCAGCGACCGCCCCGGCGAGCTCCTCGGCGATCTCGCGCGGCGGACGCGACAGGACGGGTGCCAGGCGCATGGCGACGCTGGTGGCGTAATCCCCGTGTTCGGCCTGCGCGGGCCGCTCGAGGGCCAGGTCCAGGGCCTCGCCGCCGCTCAGGCGGACGACCGCGTCGGCGAGCGCCTCCTGGAGTTCGGCGATCGGATCGGCCACGACCGCATCGTGGCAAAGGCCCCACCGGGCCGGCGGCGGTCCCTCAGCGGTGGTAGGGCAGCCCCGCGCGGATCGCCAGTGCGCGGTAGAGCTGCTCGGCCGCGACGACGCGGGCGAGCTGGTGGGGCAGCGTGACGGCGCCCAGGGACACCCGCTCTCGGCAGGCCGCGAGGACGGCGCCATCCAGGCCCTCCGCGCCGCCGACCAGGAGCGCGGTGCGCTGCGGCGGCTCCTCCTCCCAGCGGCCGACGAGGACGCTCAGCTCCTCGGACGTGACGGCGCGCCCCTCGCGGTCGAGGGCGACTCCCCTCCAGCCGTCGAGCGCCGCGAGCAGGCGCTCCCCCACGCGCCGCCGCCCCACCGCCGGCGGCCAACCCCTCCCAGGCGGGCAGCCGCGAAGGTCGACAGGGCACGCGCGAAGGCGACCGTGACAGTGGCGGCCGCACCGGCGGCGGCATGAGCACGCTCACGCCCGCACAGCAGAAACAGATGGCAGCCATTCGACCGCGTCCGCGCG
>JBMTER010000098.1:0-5966 GCA_049433345.1 Gaiellales bacterium
CCCCGCCGCGCGGAGCTCCTGGGGGGGCTCGAGGCACAGGCCGCGCGGCTCGCCGCCGACCGCATCACGCCGGAGGAGATCGGGGTGCTCGACGATCTCGCCCGCGAGATCGCCGCGACCCACGCCCCGCGCGAGGTGGGCCTGCTCAACAACCGCTTCCACCTGACGATCGCGGCCGCCTCCGGCAACCGCGACCTCGTCGCCGAGATCAGCGCGCGCCGCGCCGAGCTGTACGCGACCGTGTTCGCGACCGCCGGCCTGCGGCTGCCGATCGAGGGCGAGGACGAGCACCACGACGACATCGTGCGGGCGCTCGCGGCCCGCGACGGGACCGCGGCCTGCGAGGCGATGTGGCAGCACCACCGCGCCACCCTCGAGGCCGTGCTGCGGCTCGCCCCCTAGCGGGCCGTACCCGCACCGGTGCGGCTATGGTGCCGGGCGAGATGAGCGTGCTGCCGAGCGACTTCCCGCCCGCGTACGACCCGGCCGCGGCGGTCGCCGCGCCGAGCGCGCCCGAGGACCTCAGGATCCCCGCCGGCGTCTGCATCGTCGGCGGCGGAGCCGCGGGCCTCGCCTGCGCCGTCAAGCTCGGGCAGCTCCTGGCCGACGATCCCGCGTCGCTCGAGCGCCTCGGCGAGGTGCCGATCGTCGTGGTCGAGAAGGGCAAGGCCGTCGGGTCGCACTCGCTGTCCGGCGCGATGGTCAATCCGCAGCCCCTGCGCGACCTCTTCCCCGACCTGTCCGACGCGGACCTGCCGACGTACGGCCCGGTGGACAGGGAGGGCGTGTACTTCCTGCCCAACGCGAAGCGCCATATCCGGCTGCCGACGCCGCCGGAGTTCCGCAACCACGGCAACCACGCGCTCAGCCTGTCCGAGCTCAACCGCTGGCTGGCGGAGCGCGCCGAGGAGCGCGGCGCCTACGTGCTGCCGGAGACGGACGCGCAGACGCTGCTGGTCGAGGACGGCCGCGTCGCCGGCGTGCGGACGGGCGTCAAGGGCCTCGACCGGGACGGCTCGGAGAAGCCGGGCGCGGCGCCGGCCACGGAGGTGCTCGCGCAGGCCACGGTGCTCGCCGACGGCGCGCAGGGCAAGCTGCGCGAGGCCGCGCTCGACCACTTCGGCGTCGGCAGCCCGTACCCGCAGATCTACGCGCTCGGCGTGAAGGAGCTGTGGAAGGTGCCGCGGCCGCTCGACCGCATCATCCACACGCTCGGCTGGCCGCTGCGCGGCGCGAAGATGTACCGCGAGTTCGGGGGCTCCTGGATCTACCCGATGGGCCCCGAGCACGTCTCGATCGGGCTCGTCGTCGGCCTCGACTGGGCCGACTCGAGCCTGTCCGTGCACGACCTCCTGCAGGAGCTCAAGCTGCATCCCCTGGTGCGCCGCATCCTGGAGGGCGGGGAGCGCGTCGAGTGGGGCGCGAAGATCATCCCCGAGGGCGGCTGGTACGCCCTGCCGGACCAGCTCGACCTGCCCGGTGCGCTGCTCGTCGGCGACGCGGCCGGCTTCGTGAACGTGCCGCGGCTGAAGGGGGTGCACTACGCGATCCGCTCCGGCATGCAGGCCGCGATCGCGATCCACGGCGCGCTGCGGGCCGGCTTCGACCTCGGCTCGCCCGGCGCCCTGCACGCCTACGACGCGATGGTCCGCTCCGGCGAGATCGGCCACGACCTGCACCAGGTCCGCAACATGCGGCAGATGTTCCAGTCGGGCCTCGTGGTGGGCGGCGCGAAGGTGCCGCTGATCACCGCGACCAGGGGCGCGATCCCGCGCACTCCGGTCCCGTTCGAGGCGGACAGCCACCACGAGCTGGCCGATCTCGGCTCCGTCTACTCGGCGCCCGACGGCGAGTACACCTTCGACAAGCTGTCGAGCGTCTTCCTGTCCGGCAACAAGACGCGGGACGACCAGCCGAACCACATCAAGATCCGCGACGGCCGCGTGCCGCGCGAGCTCGCCCAGGCGTGGGTCAACATGTGCCCCGCCCAGGTCTACGAGATCGTCGAGGGCTCCGAGTCGTCCGACGGCATGGTGCGCGTGCATCTCGCGCCCTCGAACTGCGTCCAGTGCGGCGCGATCACCGCCAAAGGCGGCCGCTTCACGCCCCCGGAGGGCGGCAGCGGACCCGAGTACAAGGGGATGTAGGCGCCGTGGATCTGTACGAGCATCAGGGCAAGGAGCTGTTCGCGCGCGCGGGCATCGCGATCGCCGACGGTCGCGTCGCCTTCGCGGCGGACGAGGCGCGCGCGGCCGCCGAGGACCTCGGTGGCCGCGTCGTCGTGAAGGCCCAGGTGCTGACCGGCGGGCGCGGCAAGGCCGGCGGCGTGAAGGTCGTCGAGGGTCCCACCGCCGCCCAGGAGGCCGCCGAGGCGATCCTCGGCCTCGACATCAAGGGCCACGTGACCCGCCGCCTGCTGGTCGAGCGCGCCGTCGCGATCGCCAAGGAGTACTACTTCTCGATCACGTTCGACCGCGCCGCGAAGATGCCGCTCCTGATGCTGACCACGATGGGCGGCATGGACGTCGAGGCGGTCGCGGAGGAGCATCCCGATCGGCTGGCGCGCCTGCACGTCGATCCCGCGCTCGGCTATCGCGGCTTCCACGGGCAGCGCCTGATGAGCGCGGCCGGCGTGCCCGTCGAGGAGCGCAAGGCGCTCGCGCCGCTGCTCGCCGCCCTCTACCGCGTCTTCGCCGACGGCGACTGCATGCTCGTGGAGGTCAACCCGCTGGTCCTGCTCGACGACGGCAGCTTCCTCGCCGCGGACGCGAAGGTGACGGTCGACGAGAACGCGCTCTACCGGCACCCCGACGTCGAGGCGATGCGCGACCTGGCCGCGGCCGATCCGCAGGAGCAGGCGGCGCGCGAGGCGGACCTCGCCTACGTCAAGCTCGACGGCGACGTCGGCATCCTCGGCAACGGCGCGGGCCTCGTGATGAGCACCGTCGACGTGATCGCCCAGGTCGGCGGCCGCCCGGCGAACTTCTGCGACGTCGGCGGCGGCGCCTCCGCGGAGAAGATCGCGACCGCGCTCGGCATCGTGCTCTCGGACGACAAGGTGCGGAGCGTCCTGTTCAACATCTTCGGCGGCATCACGCGCGGCGACGCGGCCGCCACGGGCCTGCTCGGCGCGCTGGAGCAGACGACGGTGACGGCGCCGATCGTGGTCCGTCTCGACGGCACGAACGCGGCCGAGGGCCGCGAGTTGCTGGCCGTCGCCGCGCGGCCCGAGATCACCGTCGAGGAGACGATGCTGGGGGCCGCCGAGACGGCGGTGCGCCTGGCGGGGGAGGTGGCCTGATGGCCGTCATCGCGACCGCCGACACGCGCCTCGTGGTGCAGGGCATCACGGGTCGGGAGGGGGCCTTCCACGCGCTGCGCAACCGCGCCTACGGCACGCAGGTCGTGGCGGGCGTCACGCCCGGTAAGGCCGGCGGGGACGTCGAGGGGATCCCCGTCTTCGACTCCGTCGCGGACGCCGTCGATCGCACGGGCGCGAACACCTCGCTGGTCGTGGTGCCGCCCCGCTTCGCGGCGGACGCGATCCTCGAGGCGGCCGACGCGGGCGTCGAGCAGATCGTCTGCATCACCGAGGGCGTCCCCGCCCACGACATGCTCGAGGTCTACCACTACCTGCGCCCGCGCGGGATCCGGCTGCTCGGCCCGAACTGCCCGGGCGCGCTGTCGCCCGGCATCGCCAACGTCGGCATCATCCCGGCCGAGGTGTTCTCGCCCGGCCCGATCGGCCTCGTCTCGCGCTCCGGCACGCTGACGTACCAGATCGGCGGCGAGCTGGCCGCCGCGGGCCTCGGCAACTCGACCATCATCGGCATCGGCGGCGACCCCGTGATCGGGACCTCGTTCATCGACGCCCTCGACCTGTTCGAGGCCGACCCCGACACCGAGTTCATCGTGATGGTGGGGGAGATCGGCGGGACCGACGAGGAGAAGGCGGCCGACGTGATCGCGGAGCGCATCACGAAGCCCGTCGTCGCGTACATCGCGGGCTTCGAGGCGCCGCCGGGCAAGACGATGGGGCATGCCGGCGCGATCATCTCCGGCTCGTCCGGCACCGCGGCCGCGAAGAAGGCCGCGCTCGAGGCGAAGGGCGTGCCCGTCGGCACGAACCCGACGGAGGCCGCGCGCCTCGTCGTCGAGCGCCTCGGCGGCTGATCCCGTCCGCCGTCGCGCGGCGCGCGAAGCGTTCGTAGACTGCGCGCCATGGCCACCATCTCCTTCGCACGCGGCGTCCCGTCCGCAGACCTCCTTCCCGTCGACGAGCTCCAGGCGGCGATCAACCGGGCGATCGAGAAGGACGCGACGGGCATGCTGCTGTACGGCGATCCGATGGGCTATCCCCCCTTGCGCGAGTGGGTCGGCGCGCGCTGGGGCCACGACCCCGCGGGCGTCTTCGTCACGAACGGCTCGCTGCAGGCGTTCGCGCTGCTCGCGGAGATGCTGTTCGCGGGCTCGGGCGGCCGCGCCGCCGTCGAGGCGCCCACCTACGACCGCACGATCCTGACCCTGAAGCGCTTCGGCGCCACCGTCGACGCCTACCCCCTGACGGAGGACGGCATCGACGTCGACCGGCTCGAGGCGGCGATCGCCGAGGGGCGCGCGCCCGGCCTCGTCTACATCATCCCGAACTTCCAGAACCCGGCCGGCAACGTCACGAGCCTCGCCGTCCGCCAGCGCCTCGTCGACCTCGCCGCCGAGCACGGCTTCTGGCTGTTCGAGGACGATCCGTACGGCGATCTGCGCTTCGCCGGCGCGGACGTGCCGCGCATGTACGACCTCGACACGGCGGGCCGCGTGATCTACTCGACCTCGTTCACGAAGACCGTCGCGCCGGGCGTGCGCGCCGGCGCGCTCTTGCTCCCCGAGGAGCTGCGCAAGGGCATGGCGTACATCGCCAACCAGACCTACATCGGCGCCGTCCACTTCGCGCACGCCGCCGTCGCCGAGTACTGCGCCGCGGGCGACTTCGACCGCGGCCTCGGGCGGGTGCGGCCGCAGCTCGAGCAGCGCAAGGACGCCCTCGTCGCGGCCCTCGAGCAGCACCTCGGCGAGCGCTTCCAGTTCCGGGCGCCGGAGGGCGGCTACTTCCTCTGGGGGCGCCTCGACGGGGTCGACACGGACGCGCTGCTGCCGCGGGCGACCGAGGCCGGCGTGCCGTTCGTGAAGGGCTCGGACTTCTTCGTCGACGGCTCCGGCACCGACCACCTGCGGCTCGCCTTCTCCGCGGTCAAGCCGGAGGAGATGGACGAGGGCATCGCCCGCCTCGCGCAGCTGCTCTAGGCGCGGTGGCGCCGGCGGCGCCCGATCCAGAGGGTGCCGACGACGCCCAGGATCAGCCCGATCGCGACGCTCGCCAGCATCAGCCAGATCAGCGACGTCTCGGTCGAGAAGGCCACGAACGAGACCTCCACGACGCGCGTGTTGAGCAGCGCGAACGCGAGCAGGTAGATCAGCACGACCGCGAGGATCGCGAGCAGGACGTAGGGGCGGCGATCGCCCGTCTTCGCAGGTGCGGCATCCACGTCGGCCACCCTACCGGCTTCAGGCCGGCTGCGCCGCGGGCACGGCCGCGGGTCGCTCGACGAGCGGCGCCTGCTCGGGCGGCGTCAGCCCCGCGCGCGTGGCGGGCCGGAAGGTGGCGCAGACCTCGGTGCGCGGCAGCGCGCACAGGTCGTGCACGCGGAAGTAGCACTGGGCGCACGAGCGTGCAGCGGCCACGCGGGTTCTCCTCGGGGACGTACGGGTCGGTGCCGCTGGACGTCCCGTCCGTGCGGCGAGAGGGAGGTTACGTTCCGGTGACCGGCGGGGCAAGCGGCGCGCCGGTGATTTCCCCGCAAAATGCGGGGAAATCCGGGCTCATGCGGTGGCGGCCCGCGAGATCGCCGCGAGCGCCTCGTCGAACGTGCCGACCGCCACGACCTCGACGCCGTCGGGTGCGGCGTCGGCGG
>JBMTER010000099.1:0-5936 GCA_049433345.1 Gaiellales bacterium
CGCCGGCCGCCGCCCCCGTCGTCGTCCGTCCCTAGCGCTTCGCGGCGACGGCCTTGCCCGTGTGCGGGCTGACGGCCATGCGGTGCGGCAGCTTCACGAGCGAGAGGAGCTCGCCGTGGAAGCCGCGGCCGCGCTTCTTCGAGAGCTGCGCGCGCAGCTTCTTGGTCTTGGCCTGGTCGACCTCGAGGGTCCTCGGGTAGATAAAGACCCCCTAGGCCTCGCGGGCCAGCTCGATCGTCGTGAAGTCGTCGAGCACGTCCTCGCGGACGAGCTTCGGGTCGCGCTTCAACGGGTTGCCGTAGCCGCCGCCGTTCGGCTCGATCAGCTCGATCGCGTCGCCGGCGTCGCACATCAGGCCCGTCACCTTCGCCGGGATCTCCGTGTACGACCTGCCGTGGTGGTGGCGCACCATCGCCGGCAGGCCGTCGTAGCCGCCGAAGATGCCGCGCGGCGGGTCCGTGTGGCGATCGCCCTCGCACGAGTACGCGCCCGGCTCGAGGAAGCGGTTGACGCGCACGATGCCGACGCCGCCGCGCCACTGGCCCGGGGCGGCCGGCTCGTCGCGCAGCTCGTAGCGCTCCGTCCGCATCGGGAAGCGCATGTCGAGCTCCTCGATCGGGTTGTTGCGCGTGTTGGCCATCAGGCAGTCGACGGAGTCCATGCCGTCGCGGCCCTTGCGCCCGCCGTAGCTGCCCTCGTTGACCTCGAGGTACAGCCAGTACTCGCCCTTCTCCGGGATGAAGCCGGCGTACGAGCAGAAGTGGATCGCCGCCGAGTTGCCCGCGGTGACGAGGTCGGGGACGACCTTCGACAGCGCCACGATCGTGTTGTCCACGACGCGCTGGCACTGGTTGAAGCGCGAGAAGCACGCGCGCGGGAAGTTCGGGTTGAAGATCGTGCCCTTCGGGGCGATCACGTCGACGCAGCGGAAGATGCCGTCGTTCTGCGGCACCGGCTCGTCGAGGCGGTCCTGGTCGAGCAGGATCGTGCGGATCGCGAAGTACGCCGCGACGAGCAGCGAGCCCTCGAACGGCACGTTGTAGCCCGTCGGCACCTCCGCGTTCGACCCGGTCAGGTCGACGGTGACGTGGTCGCCCTTGACGATGATCTTCGTCTCCACGCGCAGGCGCACGTCGCGGTTTCGGCCGTCGTCGTCGAGCCACGCCGTCGGCGCGATGTACTCGCCGTCGGGGAGCTTCTTGATCTCATCCCGCAGGCGCTTCTCCGAGTAGTCCATCCAGTCGTACGCCGCCGACATGCAGGTGTCGGCGCCGTACTTCTCGAGCAGGCGGTAGAAGCGGTCGCGGCCGAGGATGCAGGCCGCCTTCATGGCCTCCATGTCGCCGCGGTTCATCGTCTCCGTGCGCACGTTGTCGAAGACCATCCGGTCGAGGTCCTCGTTGAGGACGCCCTCCTCGTACCACTTGAGGCCGTTGTAGATCTTCGACTCGGCGTACATGTCGAAGGCGTCCGCGTTGATGCCCGGGTACGAGCCGCCGACGTCGAGGACGTGCGCCGTCACGGCGGCGAAGCCGAGCAGCTCGCCCTTCCAGATGATCGGCACGGCCACCGCGATGTCCGGCGTGTGGGACGCGCCGAGGTACGGGTGGTTGTGGATGATGACGTCGTCTTCCTTGAGGTCGCTCTTGTCGATGCGATGCAGGAAGCCGCGGATGTACCAGGGCAGCGAGCCGATGTGCATCGGCGTCGACTCGGACTCGCACAGCTCGCGGCCGTCCGCGTCGAACAGGCCCGCGCCGAGGTCCTCGGACTCGCGGATGATCGACGAGTAGGACATCCGGAACAGGACGCCCGCCATCTCCTGGGCGATGGCGTCGAACGCGCCGCCGAGCACGCGCAGCGTGATCGGGTCGACCTTCACCCGCTTGCGGGTGGGCTTGCCGGGGTTGATGCCGACTTCAGGCAGATCAGCCATGGGGTGTGCCTCTCTCTCGCAATCGGGTGGTCTAGTGGCCGGACTGGGCGGCCTTCGCCACCGAGGCCGAGTACTTGATGATCAGGTTGCCGTGCTTGTCCACCTCGGCCGTGTAGCCGGGCGGGACGACGCTCGTCGAGTCGAACTGCGTGATGATCGCGGGGCCGCTGATCTTGTTGCCCGCGAGCAGCTCGGTGCGCTCGTAGAACCGCGTCTTGAACTTGGCCGGCTTGCCGTCCTTCTCGAACCAGGCGTCGGCCGTCAGCTTGAGCGCGCCCTTGGGCGGCGTCGCCGTGCCCTTCTTGACCGCCTTCGGCTTGAGGCCCGGCATCTGGCCGATCGCGCGGATGCGGATGTTCGCGATCTGCACGTCCGCGTCCTCGAAGCGCCGCGAGAACTCGCGCTCGTGGATGTCGTGGAAGGCGTCCTTGACGGCCTTCACCCACGCGGCGGTGATCTTGCCGCTCTTGGCGTCGACGCGGAGCTCGTAGCCCTGGCCCTCGTAGCGGGCGTCGACGATGCGCTCGATCTTGACCTGCTTCTTGTCGATCTTGTCCTTCGCGAACTGCCTGAGGGCCTCGGCCTCGAGCGCCTCGAACTGCTTCTCGAGGCTGGCCGCGGCCTTCGTGTCGCGCGCGAGCTCGGAGGCCATCACGTACGCGGTCTTCGTGTACTCGTAGACCATGTCCGTGGTCAGCAGGCCGAGCGCCGCGGTGATGCCCGGGTAGTTCGGGACCAGCACGTGCTTGACGCCGACCTCCGGCGCGATCGCGCTGGAGAACAGCGGGCCGCCGCCGCCCTCGGCGACGAGGGCGAACTCGCGCGGGTCGAAGCCCTTGCGGACGGACGACTGCTCGATCGCGTCGACCATCGAGTGCACCAGCACCTTGAAGATGCCGAGCGCGGCCTCCTCGGTCGACAGCTTCAGCGGCTTGGCGATCTTCGCGTCGATCGCCTTCTTGGCGAGGTCGACGCGGAGGTCCTTGTCGCCGCCGAGGAACAGCTCGGGGCGCAGCCAGCCGAGCGCGACGATCGCGTCGGTGGCGGTCGGCTCGGTGCCGCCCTGGCCGTAGGCGGCCGGGCCCGGCGTGGCGCCGGCGGAGCGGGGGCCGACGCGGAAGATGCCGCCCGAGTCGATGTACGCGATCGAGCCGCCGCCGGCGCCGATCGTGTCGACGTCGACCATCGGGATCATCGCCTGGTACGGGCCGACCTTGGTGTCGAGCAGGTGCTTCATGCGCAGCTTGCCCGACTGCGCGAGGCCGATGTCGGCGGACGTGCCGCCGACGTCGAGGGTGATCACGTTCGGCTCGCCCGCGATCGCGCCGGCCCAGATGCCGCCGACGACGCCGGCGATCGGGCCCGACATCAGCAGGTTGACCGGCTTGTCGGAGGCGGCCTCGGGCGTGGCCACGCCGGCCGCGGACGTCATCAGGTGGATGCCCGTCTTGACGCCCATCTTGCGCAGCTCCTGGTCGAACCGCTTGACGTAGTTCGAGACCTTCGGGCCGACGAACGCGTTGAGGGCGACGGTGGAGAAGCGCTCGTACTCGCGGTACTGCGGGATCACCTCGGACGAGACCGACAGGTACGCCTCGGGGAACTCCTCGCGCACGATCTTGGCGACCATCTTCTCGTGCTTGGCGTTCTTGAAGGAGAACAGGAGGCACACCGCGACGGAGTCGACGTTGGCCTTCTTCAGCTTGCGCACCTGGGCGCGCACCTCGCGCTCGTCGAGCGGGACCTGCACCGAGCCGTCGGCGAGGATGCGCTCGTTGACGGTCAGGCGGTTGCGGCGCCGCGCGATCGGGTAGGCCTGCCACGGCAGGTTCTGCCACAGGGAGAAGTTCATCGGCTTCTTGTGGCGCGCGATGTGGATGATGTCGCGGTAGCCCTTCGTGGTGATCATCCCGACGTTGGCGCCGTTGTGCTCGATGACGATGTTCGTGGCGACCGTGGTGCCGTGGAAGACCTGGTCCAGCTCGGCCGGCTTGATGCCGGCCTTCTCGCACAGGACGCGGATGCCGTCGACCGTCGCGATGGACGGATCGGCCGGCGTCGATGGCGTCTTGTGCACCAGCACGGTGCCCTTCTGATCGTCGACGTAGATCAGGTCGGTGAACGTGCCTCCGACGTCGACTCCGATGCGCTTCATCCGCTCCTCCGGTCTCCTTCGCTCAGATCGTCACGCGATGCGCACGTGCAGGCGCCCGCGGGAAATCCTCTGGGGTGCAGGCGTTATAGAGTGCCTGCCCTGCCGGTGTCAAACCCGCCGGCCCCGCGACATCGTGTCCGACGCGCCCCCGACCCGACCCGGCCCCCTCCTGATCGCGCGCGTCGTGCTGATCGCGCTCGGCATCGGCTGGAACTTCGCCCTGCTCGGCCCGATCGCCGCATCGCTCGCCGACGCGTTCGGGGTCACGTTCGGCGCCGTCGGCGTCCTCACGACCCTGATGCTGGTCACGCACGCGCTGTCGCAGCTGCCGGCCGCGGTGCCGGCGCAGCGGCTCGGGCCGCTCAGGCTCGTGCGGCTCGCCTTCGTGCTGGTCGCGCTCGCCAACGTCCTGAGCGCGATCAGCCCCGCCTTCTGGGTGCTCGGCCTCGCGCGCTTCGTGGTCGGGCTCGGCACGGGGCCGGTCTTCGTCGGCGGCCTCGACGGCTCGCGCCGGCGCGGTGGGGCGTTCCTCGCCGGCATCTTCGGCGGCGCCGCCACGCTCGGGCTCGGCCTCGCGCTCGTCGTCGGCGCCGGCCTCGAGGAGATCGGCGCCTCCTGGCGCTGGTCGTTCGTCGTCGCCGCCGCGCTCGCCGCCGCCGCGGCGCTGTTCGGCCCGCGCGACGCCGA
The DNA here is from genome assembly GCA_049433345.1 of Gaiellales bacterium. Taxonomy (GTDB): domain Bacteria; phylum Actinomycetota; class Thermoleophilia; order Gaiellales; family F1-60-MAGs149; genus F1-60-MAGs149. Next base: position 4,779 of record JBMTER010000099.1, read on the forward strand.
GCGGCCGACGGGCGAGGGGGGCGGCGTCGTGCAGCACCTCGGCGCGGTCCTGCGCTCCGGCCCCCTGTGGCGGCTCGCGATGATCCACTCGGCCTCGTTCGGCGCCAGCCTCGTGGTGGGGGCGTGGATCGTCACGCACCTCGTGGAGGGCGACGCCACGACCTTCGTGGCCGGCGCGATCGGCTTCATGCTGCTCGCGGTGGCCGCCGTCGGGCGGCCGATCGGCGGCTACCTGTACGGGCGCGGCGTGCCCTGGCGGCTGCTCGGACCGGGCGCCGCGCTCCTCAGCGCGGCGAGCCTGGGGGCGATCGCGCTCGGCCCGCCGACCTGGGTCGCGGCGCTCGTGTCGGCCCTCGTCGGCATCGGCTACGCGCTGCCCTTCAGCGCCGTCTTCGTGCAGTCCGTGCGGGCCGAGCCCCGCTACCCGGCCGCGGCCATCGCCTTCGTCAACATGTCGGGCGCCGTCTTCGCGCTCGTCCTGACGCCGTTCACCGGGCTGATGCTGGACCGCGGCGTCGGCGGGGTCGGCTTCGGCGCGCTGGCCGCGTTCGCGGTCGTGGCGGCGTGGGTGGCGCGGCGGCCGGTGGAGGCGCGGCCCTAGGCCGGATCGCCGGCGGCGATCGCCCGCACCGCGTCGAGCAGGGGCGCGGCCGCGGCGGCCCGGGCGGCCGGGTCGAATCGGAACGACGGCCCGCTGACCGTCAGGTAGGCGCCGGGGTGGCGCGCGAGCGGGATCCGCGCGGCGATCGAGGCGAGGCCGGGCTCGATCTCGTCGACGGACTCGGCGATCCCGTCCGGGGGCACGGCGCCGGTGGCGAGCCGTCCGGTGCTCGTGCGCTCGAGGCCCCAGCTGCGGCCGCCCCAGGTCGACGGGCCGATCACGTGCGTGCCGGGGATCTCGTCGATCCCGAGGATGCGGTCGCCGCGGCGGACGGCGAGGGTGATCGCCTCGCCGGGCGCGTCGGCGAGGCGGCGCATCGGCCCGCGCGCCGCCTCGACGAGGGAGCGCTCGTGGTCGCCGGCCGCGGCCAGCTCGTAGAGGCCGGGGCCGAGCAGCACGCGGTCCTCGTCGCGGATGCGGTGCAGGAGCCGCTCGGCCTCCAGGGCCTCGATCATGCGCAGCGCGGTCGCGCGGGGCAGGCTCGCGTCGCGGGCGAG
>JBMTER010000100.1:0-5903 GCA_049433345.1 Gaiellales bacterium
CCCGCTGCGATACGGGGGTGATGCATGCAGACCCCGTACGCACGGCCCGCAAGGCGGAGCACCTCGAGGCCGCCTCCTCGCCCGAAGCCGTCCATCACGGGGGCTCCGGCCTCGATCGGGTGCGCCTGCGCCACCGTGCGCTGCCGGGCCGCGACCTCGCCGACGTCGACCTCGCGGTCGACCTGCTCGGACGCCGGCTCGAGGCGCCGCTGGTCGTGTCCGCCATGACGGGCGGCTCGGAGGCCTCGCGCGCGGTCAACCTCGAGCTCCTCGAGGCCGCCGCCGAGCACGGCGCGGCGATGATCCTCGGCTCGAGCCGGGCCCTCGTCGACGACCCGGGCCTCGTGGGCACGTACGTGCCGACGGCGGCCCGCCCGCCGCTGCTTCTGGCCAACCTCGGCGCGTCGCACCTCGTCCAGGGCCTCGCTGTCGACGAGGTCGAGCGCATCATCGAGCTGGTCGGCGCGGACGGCCTCGCGCTCTACCTGAACCCGCTGCAGGAGGCCGTGCAGCCGGAGGGGCATCCCGAGCTCGGGGGCGCGATCGAGCTGATCGCCGACCTCGTCGAGCGCCTGCGCCCGCTGCCCGTGCTGGTCAAGGAGATCGGCTTCGGCGTCGATCCCGAGGACGTCGCGCTCTTGGCCGACGCCGGCGTCGCCGCCGTCGACGTCGCCGGCGCGGGCGGCACCAACTGGGCGCTCGTGGAGGGCCTGCGCGACCCCGACGCGCGCGCCCTGGCCGCGCCGTTCGCCGATTGGGGCATCCCGACGGCTGATGCGCTGCGTTCCGCCGTGCAGGTGGCGGGCCTGCGCGTGCCCGTGATCGCCTCGGGCGGGGTGCGCGACGGCGTCGACGTCGCGCGCTGCCTCGCCCTCGGCGCGACGGCCGCCGGGATCGCCCGGCCGATGCTGCTCGCCGCCCGCGCCGGCCCCGCGGCGGCTGCGCTGGGCACCATCGTCGAGCAGCTGCGCGTCGCCACATGGTGCGCGGGCGCCCCTGCGGCGCGCGCGCTCGGCCCCGAGCACCTCCGCCCCGGGGCCTGACCCCGCGTACGCTGCGAGCGATGTCTGCCACCGCCTCCGGACCCCGCCGCGCCGTCGTGATCGGCTCCGGCTTCGGCGGCCTCGCCGCCGCCATGCGCCTCCAGGCCGCCGGCCTCGACGTGACGGTGCTGGAGCGGCTGCCCGCGCCCGGTGGTCGCGCCTCGCAGCTCGTCGACCAGGGCTACACCTGGGACCTCGGCCCGAGCCTCGTGACGATGCCGTGGTGCTTCGACGAGCTGTTCGGACTGCTCGACCGCGACTTCCGGCGCGAGGTCGAGCTCGTCCCGCTCGAGCCGTTCTACCGGATCGACTGGCCGCACGACGGCACGCGCATCGACTTCAAGGGCGACATCGAGGAGATGCAGGAGGAGCTCGCACGCCTGTCGCCCGCCGACGCCGCCAACTACCCGGCCTTCCTCGAGGCGTCGCGGCTGATCCACGAGAACGCCGTGCTCGCCGCCGGCCGGCGCGCGTTCGAGAACCCGCTGCCGTTCGCGAAGCTCCTGCCGACGATGCTGCGGCTCGACGCGGCGCGCAACCTGTCGCGCTTCTGCTCCAAGTACTTCACCGAGGAGCACATCTTCCAGGCCATGTCGTTCCACTCGCTCTACATCGGCGGCGACCCGTACCGCGTGCCGGCCGTCTACGCCGCGCTCGCGTACCTGCAGGTCGCCGACGGCGTCTGGTACACGAAGGGCGGCATGTACGCCATCGTGCAGGCCATGGTGCGGGCGCTCGAGGGCGCCGGCGGCAGCGTGCGCTGCTCGGCGGACGTCGACGAGATCATCGTCCGCGGCGGTCGGGCGATCGGGGTGCGCCTCGTGGACGGCGAGGTCGTGCCGGCCGAGGTCGTCGTCTCCGACGCCGACCCCGTGCGCACCCGCACGCGCCTGCTGAAGGGCGCACCCGACTCGGCGCCGTGGCGCTTCCGCCCGCCCCGCAACGGGATGTCGTGCTTCCTGCTCTACCTCGGCACGGACCGCCGCTGGGACGAGCTCCTGCACCACACGCTGATCGTCGGCCCGAACTACCGCCGCTTCATCGACGACGTCACGAACCGGCGGGTGCTGCCGCAGGACCTCTCGCTGTACCTGCACGTGCCGGCGCGCTCCGACGACTCGATGGCGCCACCCGGCGGCGACTCCCTGGCCGTGCTCCTGCCCGTCCCGAACCTCGCCTCCGGCGACGACTGGAGTCAGATCGGTGACGCGTGGCGCGACAAGGTGCTTGACTACCTCGAACACGACGCGGGGCTGGAGGGGCTCCGCGCGTCGATCAGGGTGGAGCACCGGATGACGCCGCAGGACTTCGAGGAGCGCTACGACGCCGACGAGGGCACCGCGTTCTCGACGGAGCCCGTGCTGACCCGGTCGGCGTACTTCCGCCAGCCGAATCGCGACCGCACCGTCGCGGGCCTCTACCACGTGGGCGCCGGCGCCCATCCGGGCGCGGGCGTGCCGGGCGTCCTGCTCGGCGCGGAGGTCGCCGCCGGCCTCGTGCGCCGCGACCTCGGGGTGCCGGCGTGAGGGTGCCGCGGCCGGGGCTGCGACGGCCCGAGCTGCGGCTGCCGCGGCGCGATGCCGAGCGCGCCGACGCCTACCTGCCGGAGGCGGAGGAGGTGATGCAGAACGTCGCGCGCACGTTCTCCGTCGCCGCGAAGCTCCTGCCCGCCACGGTGCGCGACGACGTCGTCCTCCTGTACCTCGTGCTGCGCACCCTCGACGACCTCGTCGACGAGCAGAGCCCCGACGCCGCGGCGGCGATCGGCGCGGTCGAGACGTGGCTCGTGACCGGCGAGGCGACGACGCGCGAGACGGTCATCCTGGAGGACCTCTCGCAGCGCCACGACCTGCCGCGCGCCTCCGTGACGGCGTTCCTGCAGGGCATGCGCGACGACCTGTCCGTGCCGGACATCCGCACGGAGGCCGACCTCGACGTCTACTGCTATCGGGTCGCGGGCTGCGTCGGCGAGATGATGGCGTCGATCCTCGGCGTCTGGAAGGACGAGGCGTGGGGCGCGGCACGCGCGCTGGGGAACGCCATGCAGCGCACCAACATCCTCCGCGACGTCGACGAGGACCTCGCAAACGGCCGCATCTACCTCGCCGCCGACACGCTCGCCGCCTTCGGTATCGAGGATCTCGCGACGCAGGACCGCACGGAGCTGTACCGCGACCAGATCGGCCGCGCCGACGTCCTCTACGCGCAGGGCATGGCGGGCGTGCCGCTGCTGACGCACGGCCGCCGCAGCGTCGCCGCCGCCGGCTCGATGTACCGCGAGATCCTGCGCGAGATCGAGCGCTCCGGCTACGGCGCCCAGCGCGGCCGCGCCGTCGTCTCGCGTCCGCGCAAGGCCGCGATCGTCGCACGCACCTTCATCCTGCCGGGCCGGGCGGCATGAGCGCCCCGTCCGCCTTCCCCGGCACCATCGCCACGGTGCGCCGCTCGCTCGAGCGCACGTTCGTCGAGGAGGATCCGCGCGACGCCGCCTGGCGCGGCAGGGTCGGCAACGAGCGCATCTCGGTGCGCGTCGACGTCGTGCCCGATCCGGGTGACGCCGCCCAGCCGCTCGTGATCGCGACCGCGGAGGTGCTGCCCGTGCCGCGCTTCACCGGGCCCCTCGCGCAGGCCGTGCTGCTCGAGCACGACGGCTTCGTGCTGGGCCGCCTGCGCCACGACGGGCAGGCCCTGATCGCGGAGCAGGCGGTGCTCGGCGGGCACACGCTGCACCAGGACGAGATGACGGTCGCCGTCTGGACGGCCGGCTGGATCGCCGCCAACGAGGGCGCGCGGCTGCAGCTCAGGGTCGGTGGGATGGACCCGGGCGAGCCGCGCGAGCCCGAGGTCGACGTGCGCCGCGGCGCGGAGGAGCGCGTGCAGGTGGTCCGCGAGCGCACCGCCCGCTGGCTCGAGCCGCGCGGCTTCGTCGATGATCCCGTCTGGGGCCTGCACGGTCCCGCCGGATCGACACGCGTCTTCGTCTCGACCATGCACCACCTCGAGCGCTCCACGGTGGTGGTGGCCGCCGCGCCCGTGCTCGTCGACTGCGACCTGACCGATGAGCTCGCGCTCGAGGCCTGCCGGATCGCCGCCGACACCACCGTCGGTCGCTTCGCGTACACGCCTGAGCGGCGCGAGCTCTGGTTCGAGCACGCGATCGTCGGCGACGATCTGCAGGAGCAGGAGCTCGCGCACGCCCTGGGCGCCGTGGCCTCGGTCGCCGACGCGGTCGACGAGCGCCTCGCGGCGGCTCACGGCGGGCGCCGCTACCTCGACCTCGCCTGACCCTAGGCGGGTGCGCGCGTCGGCTGCAGCTCGAGCGGGTCGACGACGTCCGTGACCTCGTACGCCACGGCGCGGGTCGGGCCCTCCTCGGTGTCGGTCACGAAGCCGCTCGGCGAGACGCAGACGCGGAGGTCGCCGATGCCGGGCGAGGTGCCGGTCAGGCACGAGGCGTCGACGCCGCCGGCGCGCGCCTCGACCTCGAGGTTGGCGTCCGGGGCGGCCGTGACCCGCGTCGCGATCTGCCGCACGCGGTCCTCACCGACCAGGAGCGCCGCGGTGGCGAGCGCGCTCGATCCGTCATCGTCCTCGTCCCGGTTGCGGCAGCGCGCCTCCGTCGCGCCCTCCGTCACGCAGACCCAGAGGATCGACGCCTCCTCGAGGTCGACGCCGACGCGCACCGTGCGGTCCTCGCGGCTGACGACGACGACGCCGGCGGCGCCCTGGCGGATCACGATCAGCTCGCCCGGCTGGCCGTCGAGCATCGTCTCGTAGGCGACCTTTCCGTCCGGATGCTGGGCGGCGAGGTCGAGCAGCCCCTGCGGATCCGCGGCGGGGAACACCGCCTGCGACGGCTCGCTCGGGTCGTCCGTGCCGTCGCCGGAGTCCTCGAACGGCGAGATCGTGACCGCGTTCTCCCCGGTGGCGGGCGGGGGCGGATCGACGGAGGTGTCGGGCGGCTCGGTGCGCGTCGTGCCGCAGGCCGCGACGAGCAGGCAGGCCAGGGCGAGCAGCGCGATCCGGCCGGGTCCCCTCACGGCGCTCATCCTATCCCGCGACCCCGGCGGCTTCCCGGAGCGGTAGGCTGCCCCGCGTGGACGGCGCGATCGGGCTCGAGGACCTGCAGGCGGCGGTGCACGCCGCCTACCACGAGGACCGCGAGCCCATGGCCATCCGCCTGCACCCGGCGACCCTGATCCACGTCTCCGACCCCGCCCTCGGCCTCGAGCCGCTCGGGGCCTCCGAGCTCGACGCCTTCGACGGGCTGCCGATCGAGATCGATCCGCTCGTCGACGTCGGCGCCGTCGCGATCCGCGAGCGCACCGCCGCCGGCGACGCCCCCGGCTACGGCGACGACGAGCCCGACCTGGATCCCTAGCCGCCGAGGCCGCCGGCGAGCGGCACGAGGTCGTCCAGGTCGGCCGGCGAGCCGTCGCCGATCCCGAACATCCCGGCCAGCATCCCGACGACGCCCTCCGGCGTCGCGCCGTGCTCGATGTGGTCGCGCAGCGTGATCGCGCCGTGGCGCTTGGCCAGGCGCGCCCCGTCCGGGCCGAGCATCAGCGGCACGTGCCCGTACGCGGGCGGCTCGAGGTCGAGCAGGCGCATGACCACGCGCTGCACGGCCGCCGAGGCGAGCAGGTCATCGCCCCGCACGACATGGGTCATCTGCGGCTGCGCGTCGTCGACGGCGCAGGCCAGCTGGTACCCGATCGTGCCGTCGGAGCGCACGAGCACCAGGTCGCCCGCCTCGCCGCGCACGTCGATCGCGACGTCGCCGTGCACGAAGTCGCCGAAGCGCTCGACGCCGTCGGGCGTGCGCAGGCGCAGGCTGTGGCGCTCGCCCGCCGCGACGCG
>JBMTER010000101.1:0-5888 GCA_049433345.1 Gaiellales bacterium
GTCCCGGAGCCGACGTGGTGCGGCGCGGCCGTGCGCTGGCCGGGTGCGGTCGCGAACGCGGCGAGGCCGCTGCCCTGCACGGGATGCTCCTCGAACAGGTCGATCGAACGCTCGACGAGGCCGAGGCGCGCGCTCGACGCCTTCTGCGCGGGCTCGTCGAGCAGCTCGCGGCCCTGCGGGGTCGCCAGCGCGCCGATCGCCACGACGAGGACCAGCGCCCCGACCGCGATCACGGCGCGCCAGCGCCACACCACGCAGAGGATCACCAGCACGCCGGCCGACAGGGCCACCAGCGACGACTGCGAGTACGACACCGCCAGGCCGGCGAAGATCGGCACGGCGGCGGCCGCGGCGAGCAGCGACAGCCGGCGCGCCGGAGCCAGCGCCAGGATGCCGACGATCGTGACCAGCGCGAGCGCCTCGACGCGCCCGAACAGGCTCGGATCGAAGAGCAGCGAGTTGGCGCGGAAGAAGCCGCCGTACGCGTTCGTGCGCATCAGCTTCTCGTTCCAGAAGATCTCGCGCTGATCGACCTGCCACAGCGCGACCAGGGCCAGCACGACGGCGCCGACGATCAGGACCCACGGCAGAGCGCGCGTCAGGGGCGGTGCCGTCGGCAGCGTGCCGGTCAGGGCCGCGAGCAGGCCGAGCGGCAGCGTGAACGCGGCGAGGGCGTACGCGGTCGCGTCGACGTCGGCGGTCCACAGCAGGCTCGCCGAGGCGACGAGCACGTAGGCGGCGAGCGCCCAGCCGACGTAGCCGAGCCGGTTCGGCGGCTCGTCGCCGCGCAGGCCCCGCCCGATCAGCGCGATCAGGCCCGCCGCGAGGACGGCGTAGAGGGGCAGCAGGTGCTCGGCCGGGCTCGGATGCTCCTGCAGCGGGATGCGCAGCCCGATCACGAGCGCGATCACGGGCACCAGCCACGGCCAGCGTCCGAACACCAACGTCAGGACGGCGATCGCCACGACGCCGGCGACGAGTCCGGCGCCGAGCAGGATCGGCCGATCCGCGAGGTCGTCGACGAGCGACGTGCGCGACAGCGCGAGCGGCAGCCCGCCGGCGGCGGCGAGGACCGCCCCGGCGACGCGCAGCGGGGTGCGGCCGGTGATGAGGAGCACGGCGACGCCGAGCGCCGCCGCGAGGCCCGCGGCCGGGATCAGGATGCCGTCCACCGGGCTCCCATCATCGCAGACGGCGGGCTGACCGTCGGGAGACGGCCAGGGCCCAGCCGAACGCGGCGGCGGAGCCGAGGGCGAGCGCTCCGAACGCGACGTGGATCAGCACCATCCACCACGGCAGCTGCGAGCGCCACTGCAGCTCCCCGACGACGATCTGCAGCGCGACCACGACGACCAGCAGCCAGGCGAGCCGCTGGACGGCGCGCGGCGTGCGCACGGCGAACGCGAGCAGGAGCAGGAACACCGCGATCACGATCGTGAACGAGGCCGCGACCCGCACGTGCAGGTAGGCGGCGTCGAGGAGGTTCCACAGGCGCGGCACCCCCTCGCTGCCCGGATGCGTCCCCGACATCGTGACCACGGCACCGGAGAGGATCACGAGCCACGCCCACAGCGCGACCACGACACCGCCGACCGGCACCCAGCGCGGCGGCGCCTCCGGCCATGCGGCGGCCACCCCGAACTCGTCGAGGGCGAGCGCGATCGCGATCACCAGCACGACGAGGGCCAGCACGAAGTGGGACATCACCGACAGGGGGTGCAGGTCGACGAGCACCGTCACGCCGCCGAGCGGGCCCTGCAGGAACGTGCCGACGCCGATCGCCAGCGCGGCCCGGAAGCGCCAGCGGTGCGTGCGCCGCATCCCCGCTCGCCACGCCGACACGGCGAGCAGGATCGCGATCACGATCACCGCGAGCGCCAGCACGCGGTTCGAGAACTCGATCAGCCCGTGGAAGTGGAACGGCGGCGTCGGCCTGCCGTTGCAGAGGGGCCAGTCGGGGCAGCCGAGGCCCGATCCCGTGACGCGGACGAGCGCCCCGGAGACGATGTTCAGGTAGACGACGGCGACGGCCAGGAGCACGAGCGGCCGGAACGCGGACGGCCCGGTGATGCGGCTCAGGAGGCGACGCACGCCCGCAGTATCGCCGACCCGGTCGGAATGCGGGGGCCGCGACGCGCGTTGAGGTGATCGTGGAGACCTGCTGCCCCGAACGGCCGCGATCCGCGGGCTGGTACGCTCGTCGGGTGGTCGGCGCCGACGCTCCCGATCCGGCGCGCGTCGCCTTCGACGAGCAGGCGCTCGCTCTCGCCGACGACGTCTGGCGGGTCGCCCGCCGGCTGACTCGCGACCACCAGGCCGCCGAGGACCTCGTGCAGGAGGCCTACGCGCGCGCCTTCCGATCGTGGCGCTCGTACGAGCCGGGCACCAACATGCGCGCCTGGCTCCTGCGGATCCTGCACAACCTCGCCATCGACAACGCGCGCAAGCAGCAGCGCACGCCCGAGCAGCTCGGGCTCGAGGCCGACGACTACTACCTGTACGAGCGCCTCGGCGGCGATCCGATCGCCGACGTCGACCTGCTCGTCGAGCGGTTGTCGCCCGGGCCCGTGCTCGACGCCCTGTCCGAGCTGTCGATGCCGTTCCGCGAGGTGGTGGTGCTCGTCGACCTCGGCGACCTCTCCTACCAGGAGGCCGCGGACGTGCTCGACATCCCCGTCGGCACCGTCATGAGCCGGCTGCATCGCGGCCGGCGCGTGCTCAAGAAGGCCCTCGCCGACGCGACCGGGGAGGCCGCCGCGTGAGCGCCGAGACGCGTCCCGAGCCGTGTGTGCACGCGGAGCGCTGCATGCAGGCCTACGTCGATCGCGCGCTGTCCGTCGAGGAGGTGCGGGTCGTCGAGGAGCATCTCGCCGGCTGCCCGACGTGCGCGCGCTGCTACTCCCTCGAGGCCGAGGTGCGCACGGTCGTGCGCGAGGCCTGCGCCGAGCCGTGCCCCGAGTCGCTGCGCCGCGAGCTGCGTCGCATCTGCGACGACTGCGACTGCGAGTAGGCTCCGCCGCGAGGAGAGGAGCCCGCGATGACCTGGACGCCCAAGACGAGCCCGGCCGACGTGGGCACGGTCGGCGTGGTCGGCACCGGCGTGATCGGCGGCGGCTGGGCGGCGAAGTTCCTCGCGCAGGGCTACGACGTCGTCGCCTGGGATCCGGGGCCCGATGCCGCCGAGCGACTCGAGCGGCTCCTCGACGTGGCCTGGTCGTCGCTCGAGGCGCTCGGGCTCGCCCCGGGCGCGTCCCGCGACCGGTTGCGGATGGCGGAGACGCTCGAGGAGGCCGTGGCCGCCGCGGACGTCGTGCAGGAGAGCGGCCCCGAGCGGCTCGGCCTCAAGATCGACCTGCTGGGTCGCATCGACGCGGCCGCGGACCCCGGCGTGCCGATCCTCTCCAGCACGTCCGGCTACCGCATGACCGACATGGCGGGCGGCGCCGCCCACCCCGAGCGGCTCGCGGTCGGCCATCCCTTCAACCCGCCGTACCTCGTCCCGCTGGTCGAGGTGGTCGGCGGCGAGCTGACCGACCCGGCGGTGGTCGACTGGGCGCTCGACTTCTACACGCGCGCCGGCAAGAAGGCCCTGCGCTGCTCGAACGAGCTGCCCGGCTTCGTCGCCAACCGGCTGCAGGACGCCGTCTGGCGCGAGCTCCTGCACATGGTCGGAAGCGGCGAGGCGACGGTGGAGGAGTGCGATACCGCGCTCGTCTACGGCCCCGGCGTGCGCTGGGCGCAGATGGGGGTCGGCCTGACCTTCCACCTGGCGGGCGGCGAGGGCGGCATGGCGCACATGCTCGACCACTTCGGCGACTCGCTGCTCGAGCCGTGGACGCGGCTCGAGGCGCCGCCGCTCACGCCCGAGCTGCGCGACGCGATGGTGGCGGGCTGCGAGGACGAGGCGGCGGGTCGCTCGATCGCGGACCTGCAGCGCCAGCGCGATGCGTTCCTCGTCGAGCTCCTCAAGGTGCTCGAGACGCACCACGCGGATCCGCCGCGCTGAGCCGCCTCAGCCGAGCAGGCCGACGTACTCGTCGCCGACCCGCGCGATCACCTCGCTGCCCCGGAAGTGCTCGAGCGCGAGCTTCTCGAGCGCGAGCGGGGTGACGGCGAGGCGCTCCGCGTTCGCGGCCTTGCGGCGACGCAGGCGCACCGCGAACGGGGCGGGATCGTCGAGGCGGGCGTCGAGCTCGGCCTGGTCGGCGGGCTCGAGGAGCGCCACGCCGGCGCGCTTCGCCGCGAGCACGAACAGGTCGTCGGGCGTGTCGACGTCCTCGCCGCCCTCCTCGAGGTCCGTCATGTCGATCGGCTCGGGCTCGAGGTTCGCGCCGGGCTGGTCGCCCTCGGCGTCGATGCGCTCCCAGTCGGCGCGGGGGATCACGACGGGCGGCGCGGTGCGTCCGTCGTAGGCGGCGGTGACGGCGCGGTTGAGGCGCCGGTAGGCGATCAGGACCCGCTCGACCACCGCCGGCGGCACGGCCGGGGCGTCGCCGAGCAGGACGAGCACCGCGTCGACCTCGGCGGGCATCGCGTCGAGGGCGAGGCGCAGGGACGACGACTGGCCGCGCTGCGGCTTCGGGTTTCGGATGCACTGGAAGCCGCGCGCCTGGAAGACGGGCAGGAGCTTCGCGGTGTGCGTGCCGACGACGGCCACGCGCGGGCCGGTCGGCGCGACCTCGAGGGCGCGTTCGACGAGCGGGCGGCCCCACCATTCGGCGAGCAGCTTGGGGGAGCCGAAGCGCTCGGAGCGCCCGGCGGCGAGGACGACGGTGGCGATCATGCGAGGGCCTCCCAACGGGCCTGCGTGCGGGGCGAGTAGGACAGGACCCAGGCGGCGAGCAGGAGCTCGAACGTCACGCGCACGTCGTCGAGGGTGGGCTCGCCGCGGCCGGCACGGGCCAGCGCGTCGTCCCATACCGCGGAGCCGAGGGCGATCAGCTCGCCGACGTCGGCGAGCTCGGCCTCGGCGTCGCGGCAGACGTTCTCGGCGAGGCCGAAGTGCCCGACCCAGTCGGGTCGCCGGGCCCAGATCGCGGGCAGGAGCGCGATCAGGTAGCCGCCGAGGCGCTGGCGGGCCAGGTTGACGGCCCGCTCGCGCGGGGCGATCGGCCCGTCCGACAGCACGGCGTGCTCGCCGGCGAGGATCCGCCCCGCGGTGCCGCCGAGGACGGCCGCGACCTGGTCCGGGGTCGCGCCGACCTCCTCGAGCACGGCGAGGGTCATCAGGAGGCTCTCGCGCTGCGTGCCGTACGGCAGGTCCGAGGCCCACACGACCTGCTCCGGCGGGACGCGGGTGAGCAGCGCGTGCAGGTCGTTCGGGCTCCAGCAGGAGGAGTCGAAGACGACGTTCGGCAGGCCGGCGACGCGGCTGGCGATCGCATCCTGGTCGACGATCGCGGCGTGCGCGAGGATCAGGAGCGCGTCGGGGTTGCGCTCGGCCTGGCGGGCCAGGTCGTCGCCGATCGGCGGCATGCCCCGGCCGGCGTGGATCAGGATCGGGACGCGGTGCTCCGCCGCCACCCGGAAGACCGGGTCGAGGCGGTCGTCATCGACCCGGAAGGCCTGGGCGCGGGGGTGCAGCTTGATGCCCCGGGCGCCGGCCGCGATCGCGCGCTCCGCCTCCGGCGCCGGATCGCCGTCCAGGCTGAGCCGGCAGAACGGGATCACGCGGCCGCCGGAGGCCGCGCACCACTCGAGCACGCGATCGTTCGGCACCCGGTAGTCGCTGCCGCGGTCGGGGTCGTGCAGCGGGAACGTCGCGGCGCGCGCGACGCCCGCGGCGTCCATGTGCCCGACGAGCTCGTCGAGCGTCTGGCTCATGCCGTCCTCGTCGAGGCCGAGGTGCGTGTGCGGATCGATCCGCCCCGCGCCGCCCGCGAGCGCGT
>JBMTER010000102.1:0-5870 GCA_049433345.1 Gaiellales bacterium
GCGCTGCTGGAGATCCGCACCCACGCCGCCGATCACGCCTCCCTCCTGGCGGCCGGCGCCGCGCGACTCGGCATCGCGCTGCGCGTACGCGAACGGGCGCGCTGGGCCGAGGTGATGACGCGGCGGCGCGAGTCGGTGCGGGACCTCCTCGCCGCCATCGGGGCCGAGTCGGCGGCGCTCGACATGGCGGAGGACGAGGTCGTCCGCCAGGCGCGCGGCGACGCGAACCGGCGGGCGAACTTCGACACGGCCAATCTCGGCCGCCAGGTCGACGCCGCGCGGCGCCAGGCGCGGGCGATCGCCCTGCTGGAGTCCGATGGGCGGCTCGCGGGGCTTCCGCAGGCGCGGCGCGACGCCGCTGGGCTCCGCGCCCGCCATCCCGAGCTGCCCCTGACCGAACTCGCCGAGCGGGGGGATCTCCCGCGCCCGACGCTGGCGGCGCGGTTGCGCCGACTGGTCGCGGTCGCCGAAGGAGAGTGATGACCCGCCGGATCCGGAAGCGCGACCGCCTAGGATCCCGGGCAGGCGCCCCGGCGCCGCTCGCAGCCCCTACCGAGACAGACGTCCCAAGGAGGACCCACGTGTCGACCCGCGTCGCCATCAATGGCTTCGGCCGCATCGGCCGCAATGTGCTCCGCGCCGCCTACGCCCGCGGCGCCGACCTCGAGGTCGTGGCCATCAACGACCTGACCGACCCGAAGACGCTGGCGCATCTGCTGCGCTACGACTCGGTGCTCGGTCGCTTCGACTACCCCGTCGAGGTCACGGACGGCGGCATCGCCATCGACGGCAAGGAGATCCGCATCCTCTCCGAGCGGGACCCGGCGCAGCTGCCGTGGGGCGAGCTCGAGGTGCCCGTGGTGCTCGAGTCGACCGGCTTCTTCACCGACCGCGACGGCGCCGGCAAGCACCTCCAGGCGGGTGCCTCGAAGGTGGTCATCTCGGCGCCGGCGACCGATCCGGACGTGACGCTCGTGCTCGGGGTCAACGACGACGACTACGACGCGGCCGCGCACCACATTATCTCGAACGCGTCCTGCACCACGAACTGCCTCGCGCCGGTCGCGAAGATCCTGCTCGACGAGTTCGGGATCGAGCGCGGCTTCATGACGACCACGCACGCCTACACGAACGACCAGCAGATCCTCGATCTTCCGCACAAGGACCTGCGGCGCGCGCGGGCGGCCGCGATGAACGTGATCCCGACGTCGACCGGGGCGGCCAAGGCCATCGGCCTCGTGGTGCCCGAGCTGAAGGGACGGCTCGACGGCATCGCGATGCGCGTGCCGGTGCCGGACGGCTCGGTCGTCGATCTCGTCGTCGAGCTCGGTCGCGAGGCGTCGATCGAGGAGATCAACGCGGCCGTCAGGGCGAAGGCCGACACGGGCGCGCTGTCGGGGATCCTGCAGTACACGGAGGATCCGATCGTCTCCAGCGACGTCATCGGCTCGCCCTACTCGTCGGTCTACGACGCGCAGCTGACGATGGCGAACGGCCGCATGGCCAAGGTCGTGAGCTGGTACGACAACGAGTTCGGCTACTCGAACCGCGTCGTCGATCTGCTGCAGCGGGTCTGACGATGGCGCGGCGGGGACTCGCGGGCCTCGGCGACGTGCGGGGCCGACGGGCGCTGGTGCGCGTCGACCTCAACGTCCCGCTGGTCGACGGCCGGGTCGGGGACGACACGCGTATACGCGCCGCGATCCCGACCGTGGAGGCCCTGCGCGCCGGGGGCGCGCGCGTGATCCTCGTCAGCCACCTCGGACGCCCGCAGGGGCAGTGCGATCCCGCGCTCAGCCTGCGCCCGGTCGCGGAGCACCTCGCCGGCCTGCTCGGCGCCCCCGTGGCCTTCGCCGAGGACTGCATCGGGTCGACCGCGCAGGCGGTCGTCGAGGGGCTCGCCGACGGCGATGTGTGCGTGCTCGAGAACCTGCGCTTCCATCCCGAGGAGGAGCAGAACGACGCGGCGTTCGCGGCCGCTCTGGCGGCGCTCGCCGACGTCTACGTCAACGACGCGTTCGGTGCGGCCCATCGCGCGCACGCCTCGACGGAGGGGGTCGCCCGGCTCCTGCCCGCCTGCGCAGGGCTGCTGATGGAGCGCGAGGTCGAGGTGCTGTCTGCTCTGCTCGAGGCGCCGGAGCACCCGTTCGTGGCGATCGTGGGCGGCGTCAAGGTCGCCGACAAGATCAACGTGCTGGAGCGCCTCGTCGAGGTCGCCGACCAGGTCCTGATCGGCGGCGCCATGGCCTTCACCTTCGTCGTCGCTGACGGTGGCCGGGTGGGGGCCTCGCTCCATGAGGACGAGGTCGGGCAGGAGATCGCCCGCCGGGCTCGGGCGAAGGCCGCCGAGACCGGCTGCGAGCTGCTCCTGCCGGTGGATGTGGTCGCGGCTGACGCGTTCTCGGCGGACGCCGCGCCGCGGATCGCGCCGGCCGCGGCGGTTCCCGCCGGCGGGGTGGGCCTCGACATCGGCCCGGCCTCGGCCGCGCTCTACGCCGAGCGGATCCGCGCCGCGCGGACCGTGCTCTGGAACGGCCCGATGGGCGCGTTCGAGATGGCGCCGTTCGCGGGCGGGACACGCGCGGTCGCGGAGGCCGTGGCCGACTGCCCCGGCACGACCGTCGTCGGCGGCGGCGACAGCGTCGCCGCGATCACCCAGTTCGGCCTCGCCGATCGGGTCACGCACGTCTCGACCGGCGGGGGCGCCAGCCTCGAGCTGCTCGAGGGTCGCGTGCTCCCGGGCGTCGCCGCGATCCCGGAGGTGCCCTGATGAGCCGACGCCCCCTCGTGGCCGGCAACTGGAAGATGTTCAAGACGCGCGCCGAGGCGGCGGCCTGGTGCGCCGACCTCAAGGGCGGTCTCGCCGCGGTCGACGGCGTCGACCTCGCCGTCTGCCCGCCCGCGACCGCGCTGGCCACCGTCGCCGAGGCCCTCGCGGGAGCCGGCGTCGGCGTCTGGGGTCAGAACGTGCACCAGGCGGAGGCGGGCGCCTTCACGGGCGAGCTGTCGACGGGGATGCTGCTCGAGGCGGGCGCGACGGGCGCCCTGCTCGGCCATTCCGAGCGGCGCGCCCTGTTCAACGAGCACGACGACCTGCTGGCGGAGAAGGTCGTCGCCTGCCTCGCGGCCGGGCTCGAGCCCGTGCTCTGCATCGGCGAGATGGAGTACGCCCGCGACGCGGGGTCCACGGAGACGATCCTCGACGAGCAGCTCCGAAAGGGCCTCGCGCTCGCCACGCCGGAACAGGTCGCGCGCGTGACGATCGCCTACGAGCCGGTCTGGGCGATCGGGACCGGCCGCACCGCGACGCCGGAGATCGCGCAGGAGGCGCATGCCTTCATCCGCGGGGTGCTGCGCGACCTCGCCGGCGACGGCGCCGACGCCATCCGGATCCTGTACGGCGGTTCGGTCAAGCCGGACAACGCCGCCGAGCTGATGGCCGAGCCGGACGTCGACGGCGCGCTCGTGGGTGGCGCCAGCCTCGAGGCTCCGAGCCTGCTCGCGATCGCCGCGGCCGTCCGCCCGTGACCCAGCCGGTCGTCCTCGTCGTCCTCGACGGGTGGGGCCTCGCGCCGCCCGGGCCGGGCAACGCCGTCGCGCTGGCCGACACCCCCGTCTTCGACAGCCTGTGGGCGGCGTATCCGCACGGCCGGCTGATCGCCTCCGGCCGCGACGTCGGGCTGCCGGAGGGTCAGATGGGCAACTCCGAGGTCGGCCACCTGGCGATCGGGGCGGGCCGGATCGTGCCGCAGGACCTCGTGCGCGTCTCCGACGCGGCGGAACGCGACTTCGCCGATGTGCCGGCGCTGGTGGCGGCCTGCGAGCGGGCGCGATCGGGTTCGGGCACGCTGCACGTCGTCGGCCTGGTGTCGGACGGCGGCGTGCACAGCCACGTCGATCACCTGCGCGGGCTCGTGCGGCTGGCCGCCGCCGCGGGCGTCCCGCGCGTGGCGGTCCACGCGATCACGGACGGCCGCGACGTCTCGCCCGAGCAGGCCGCTGCCCTCCTGGCCGCCCTCGAGGCCGAGTGGGGCGGCGGGCCGGCGCGCATCGTCGACGTCTGCGGGCGGATGCACGCGATGGACCGCGACGAGCGCTGGGAGCGCACGGAGCGCGCCTGGCGCCTCTTGACGGTGGGTGCCGACGACTCGTCGCCGAGCGCGGCCGATGCGGTCCGCGCGTCGTACGCCGCCGGCGTCACCGACGAGTTCGTCGAGCCGTGCGTGATCGGCGACGGCTCGGGGCGGATCGCGGCGGGCGACGAGGTCGTCTTCCTCAACTTCCGCCCGGATCGGGCGCGCCAGATCTGCCGCGCCCTCGCCGACCCCGCGTTCGACGCCTTCGATCGCGGCGACGTCGGCGTCTGCGCGCTGACCGCGATGACCGCGTACTGGGACGGCCAGCCCGGAGCGATCGCGTTCCCCGAGGATCGTCCGCGGGATGTGCTGGCCGACGCGCTGGAGGCGGCCGGTGTCCCGCAGCTGCACGTCGCCGAGACCGAGAAGTACGCGCACGTCACGTACTTCCTCAACGGCGGACGCGAAGCCGAGCACGCGGGGGAGGAGCGCGTGCTGGTGCCGTCGCCGCGCGACGTCGCGACGTACGACCTCAAGCCGGAGATGAGCGCCGGCGAGGTCGCCCGCCGAACCGCGGAGGCGATCCGCTCCGGCGCGTTCGGGTTCGTCGTCGTCAACTTCGCGAACCCGGACATGGTCGGCCACACCGGCTCGATCCCCGCGGTCGTGGCCGCGGTGGAGGAGGTCGACCATCGCCTCGGCGAGGTGATCACCGCGGTGCGCGACGTCGACGGCGTCGCCGTGATCACGGCCGACCACGGCAACGCGGAGCAGATGCTCGACGCGAGCGGCGAGCCGCACACCGCGCACACGACCAACCCCGTGCCCGTGATCGTGGTCGGAGGCGACGTGCGCCTGCGTCCCGAGGGGCGCCTCGCCGACCTCGCGCCGACGCTGCTGGACCTGCTCGGCGTCCGGCAGCCCGCGGCGATGACGGGCGCGTCGCTGATCGAGCGGTAGGCGCTACATCCCGAACAGCAGGCGGTCGCCGAACTGGGGCGGCAGGCCCGCCTCGACGATCTCCCGCGCCGCCGTCTGGGCGTCGTACGGCACGCGCCGGAACTCGACGCGGGCCGGGCGGCCCTCGTCGCAGTCGAGCACGAGATAGGAGGCGCGGCTGTCGCCGTCACGCGGCTGTCCCACCGAGCCCGGATTGGCGAACAGCCGCACGTCCTCGGCGATCAGCTCCTCGCGGCCCGGCGGGGCGTGTCCACCCGTGACACGGTCGCCGATCGTGCGGGCCGACATCGGCACGTGGGTGTGGCCGACGAGCACGAGGGTCGCCTCATGCGCGTGGGCGAGGGCGATCGCGGCTCCCGGCCCGTCGACGACGTACTCCCAGATCGGGTCGCGCGGCGAGGCGTGGGCGAGGGCGACGTGGCCGACGAAGGCATCGGGCTCGAGCCCGGAGAGCCACAGCTGCTGCTCGATCCCGAGCACCTCGCGCGTCCAGCGCGCGGCGCGCCCGGCGTCCGCGCCGAATCGCTCGACGTTGACGCGGTTGAGGACGGCAAGATCGTGGTTGCCGGCCAACGCGACGGCGGCGCGCTCGCGCACGAGGTCGACGCACTCGTTCGGTCGCGCGCCGTAGCCGACCGTATCCCCGAGGCACCACAACTCGTCGTAGCGATCGCCCTCGGCATCCAGCACCGCCTCGAGCGCCTGCAGGTTGCCGTGGATATCCGAGACGACGAGGGCGCGCATGCGCAGCGCAGGATAGGCGAGGCTCCGGGCCGCGAACGCGGGCTAGACTCCGTCGCATGGACGACGACCAGCCCATCGAGCGGCAGCTGA
>JBMTER010000103.1:0-5868 GCA_049433345.1 Gaiellales bacterium
GGGTCTCGTCCTCGAGCTGCTGCTGCCGGCGGTCCTCGGCCGGCTGCTTCGCGAGCAGCGTCAGCTCCGCGCTGGCGATGGCGTAGCCGGCCGCCTCGAGGGCGTCGCGGACCGCGCCGAGGGCGACGGGATCGGTCGTGACCGTGTACGCGCCGTCGGCGCCGTCGGCGTCCTCGGCGCCCGCGTCGGCGGCGGCCAAGAGCAGCTCATCGCCGTCGGCGACGCCCTCGACGGCGATCAGGCCCTTCTTGTCGAACTTCCAGGCCACGGAGCCCGGGTTGCCGAGCGACGAGCCCGCCTTCGTGAAGATGCTGCGGACGTTCGCAGCGGTGCGGTTGCGGTTGTCGGTCAGGGCCTCGATGATCAGCGCGGCACCGCCCGGGCCGAAGCCCTCGTAGACGACGGTCTCGTAGCTCTCGCCCTCGCCTCCGCCCGCGCCCTTCTGGATCGCGCGCTCGATGTTGTCCTTCGGCAGCGAGTAGGACTTCGCCTTGGCGATCGCCTGCGCGAGCGCGGCGTTGCCTTCGGGGTCCGGCCCGCCCTCCTTGGCCGCCACCATGATCGCGCGCGACAGCTTCGAGAACATCTGGCCGCGCTTCTTGTCCGTCGCGGCCTTCTTGTGCTTGATGGTGGACCACTTGGAATGGCCGGACATCGGGGTCCTCCGTGGGGGTCAGGTCTCGAGGCCCGCGAGGAAGCGGGCGTGCAGCCGGTCGTCGCCGGTCAGCTCGGGGTGGAACGTCGCCGCCATGATAGAGCCGGCGCGCACGCAGACGGGCTCCCCGTCCAGCTCGGCGAGGATCTCGACGTCCGGGCCGGTGCGGGTGATGCGGGGGGCGCGGATGAAGACGCCGCGCATCGGGTCGGCCTCGCCGGCGACGGCCAGATCGGCCTCGAAGGAGCGCACCTGGCGTCCGTAGCCGTTGCGCCGCGCGGTCACGTCGAGGGCGGCGAAGGAGCGCTGGCGGGCGGTGCCGTCCTCGATGTCGCGCGCGAGCAGGATCAGGCCGGCGCAGGTGCCGAACACGGGCAGGCCGGAGCCGATCGCGTCCGCGAGCGGCTCACGCAGCCCGCTCGAGTCGAGCAGGAGATCCATCGTCGTCGACTCGCCGCCCGGCAGGACGAGGCCGTCGAGGCCCTCGAGGTCGTCGGGAACGCGCACCTCGCACGCGTCCGCGCCGAGCCGCTCGAGCGCCTGCTCGTGCTCCCGGAAGGCGCCCTGGAGGGCGAGCACGCCGACGCGCGGCGCGCTACCAGCCACGTCCGGCGAGCAGCTCCGCCTCGGGGATCGACTTCGCGCTGCGGCCGACCATCGCCTCGCCGAGCCCCTTCGAGACCTCGGCGATCTTGGCGGCGTCCCGGTAGTGCGTGACGGCCTCGACGACGGCGCGGGCGCGCTTCGCCGGGGCGCCGCTCTTGAAGATGCCGGAGCCGACGAAGACGCCGGCGGAGCCGAGCTGCATCATCAGCGCCGCATCGGCCGGGGTGGCGACCCCGCCGGCGGTGAACAGCACGACGGGCAGCCGGCCGAGACGGGCCGTCTCCTGGACGAGCTCGAGCGGCGCCTGCAGTTCCTTCGCGCGCGAGTACAGCTCGTCGGGGTCCATGCCCTGGAGCCGGCGGATCTCGCCGGTGATCGAGCGGATGTGGCGGACCGCCTCGACGACGTCGCCGGTGCCGGCCTCGCCCTTCGAGCGGATCATCGCCGCGCCCTCGCCGATCCGGCGCAGCGCCTCGCCGAGGTTCGTCGCGCCGCAGACGAAGGGGATCGTGAACTTCCACTTGTCGATGTGGTGCGCCTCGTCGGCCGGTGTCAGGACCTCGGACTCGTCGATGTAGTCGACCTCGAGGCTCTCGAGCACCTGGGCCTCGACGAAATGGCCGATGCGGGCCTTCGCCATCACGGGGATCGAGACGGCCTCCTGGATCCCGATGATCATCTCGGGATCCGACATGCGGGCGACGCCGCCGTCGGCGCGGATGTCGGCGGGCACGCGCTCGAGCGCCATCACGGCGCAGGCGCCGGCGTCCTCGGCGACCTTGGCCTGCTCGGCGTCGACGACGTCCATGATGACGCCGCCCTTCAGCATCTCCGCCAGACCGCTCTTGACGCGTGGGGTGCCCTGCTCGGCCATGTCCTTCACCTCGTGGACGGGACTCGTGGAAGCCGCGACAGGCGGCCATGGCTGCATGGTACGGCACCACGCCCGTTCGTGCGGGGTCTGTGGCGGGGTGCCCGTGCCGCTTGACGTCGAGCCGCCGGGTGCTAATCTGCCGCACGCGAACCATCACGAGTCGCCGAGGGACCTGGCCCGACGACGCGACAGCAACCGGGGCTCCGCCCGTCAGGTGCTTCATCCAGCGCGACCCCGGCCATCAGTCCCGGACGGGCGAGCGGAAGATGGCCAGCCGTCGTCGCGGACGAAGCCGCGGCGCCGCGGCTCCGGCACCCGCCGGAGTCCCCCCACCGGGACGCGACGCCGACAGGCACAGGAGGACACCGCACGATGAGCACCCACAAGCCCGAGACACTGGCCCTGCACGCCGGCCAGAGCCCGGACCCGACGACGAAGGCCGTCGCGGTCCCGATCTACCAGACCACGAGCTACGAGTTCAACGACGCGCAGCACGCGGCGGACCTGTTCGCCCTCGCCGTGCCCGGCAACATCTACACGCGCATCATGAACCCGACCTGGGACGTGATGGAGCAGCGCATCGCCGCCCTCGAGGGCGGTATCGCCGCCTGCGCGATCGCCTCCGGCCAGGCGGCCGTCACCTACTCCGTGCTCAACGTCTGCCGCTCGGGCGACAACATCATCAGCGTCTCGACGCTGTACGGCGGCACCTACAACCTGTTCGCGCACACGCTCCCGCAGTACGGGATCGAGGTCCGCTTCGCCGACCCCGACGACCCCTCCAAGGTCGCCGAGCTCGTCGACGACAAGACCCGGCTCGTGTTCGCCGAGACGGTCGGCAACCCGCGCATCAACGTGGTCGACATCGCCGCCTGGGCCGACGCCGCCCACGCGCAGGGCCTGCCCCTGATCGTCGACAACACGATGGCGACGCCGATCCTGGCCCAGATCATCGGCCAGGGCGCCGACATCGTCGTCCACTCCGCCACCAAGTACATGGGCGGCCACGGCACCACGATCGCCGGTGTGATCGTCGACTCGGGCAACTTCGACTGGGTCGCCAACGCGGAGCGCTTCCCCGGCCTGACCAAGCCGGACCCGTCCTACCACGGCGTCGTCTGGTCGGACGCCCTCGGCCCCGCGGCCTACATCGGGCGCATCCGCACGGTGCTGCTGCGCAACACGGGCGCCGCGCTGTCGCCGTTCAACGCGTTCCTGATCCTGCAGGGCATCGAGACCCTGCCCCTGCGGATCGAGCGCCAGTCCCAGAACGCGCTGGCGATCGCCGAGCACCTCAAGGGCCATCCGGACGTCGCCTGGGTCAACTACCCGGGCCTCGCCGACGACGCCTACCACGCGAACGCCGTCAAGGTGCTCGATCAGGGCAAGGGCTTCGGCGGGATCCTCTCGTTCGGCGTCAAGGGCGGCCGCGAGCAGGGCCGCAAGTTCATCGAGGCGCTCGAGATCTTCACGCACCTCGCGAACATCGGCGACGCGCGCTCCCTGGCGATCCACAACGCGTCGACGACGCACTCGCAGCTGAGCGACGAGGAGCTCGCCAGCGCCGGCGTCGGCCCCGACATGGTGCGCCTGTCCGTCGGCATCGAGAACGTCGCCGACCTGATCGCCGACATCGACCAGGCGCTGGCGAAGTCCAAGTAGGGACGATGGGAGCCGTCGACGACACGCGGCACTCCCTCGGGCTGGGCGAGACGCGGCGGGTCGTCCTCTTCACCGAGGACGACCCGCTCGTGCTCGACTCGGGCGAGACCCTCGCGCCCGTCGAGGTGGCGTACGAGACGTACGGGGAGCGCGCAGCCGACGACGGGAACGTCGTCGTGGTCTGCCACGCCCTGACCGGCGACGCGCACGCGGCGGGGCACCACGGCGACCCGACCCGGCCCGGCTGGTGGGACACGCTGATCGGCCCGGGCAAGCCGGTCGACACGAACCGGCTGTTCGTCGTGTCCTCGAACCTGCTCGGCGGCTGCCAGGGCACGACCGGCCCCTCCTCGGTCGATCCGGCCACGGGCGAGCCGTACGGCCTGCGCTTCCCCCTCTTCACCGTCTCCGACCTCGTCAAGGTGCAGCGCCGCCTGCTCGCCCACCTCGGCGTGGAGCGCGTCCTCGCCGCGATCGGCGGCTCGCTCGGCGGCATGCAGGTGCTGCAGTGGGCACTCGACCACCCCGACGAACTCGACAACGGCATCGTCGTCTGCGCCACCGCGCGCCTGTCGGCGCAGAACATCGCCTTCAGCGCGGTCGCGCGCGCCGCGATCATGAACGACCCCGACTTCCAGGACGGCGACTACTACGGCACCGGCAAGGGGCCCGACCACGGCCTGTCGGTGGCGCGCATGATGGCCCACATCACGTACCTGTCGGAGGAGTCGATGCGGCAGAAGTTCGGCCGCCGCATCCAGGATCGCGACGAGCCGCGCTTCGACCTCGGCGTCGACTTCCAGGTCGAGTCGTACCTGCAGTACCAGGGCAAGGCGTTCCTCGACCGCTTCGACGCCAACTCCTACCTGTACCTGACGCGCGTGATGGACTACTTCGACCCGTTCGCCGACCCCGAGCGGGTGCGCGAGCGCCTCGCGGACTGTCGCACCCGCTTCCTCGTGCTGTCGTTCGACACCGACTGGCGCTTCGACACCTCGCACTCGAAGCACATCGTGCGCACCCTGACCGCGCACCGGGTGCCCGTCACCTTCCGCGAGATCGCCTCGCCGCACGGGCACGACTCGTTCCTGCTCGACGTGCCCGAGTACCACCGCACGGTCGCCGCCTACCTCGACCGCGCGCTCGGAGAGGCCCGCTGATGCGCCCCGACCTCGACGTCGTCGCCTCGCTCGTGCCGCCCGGCGCGCGCGTGCTCGACCTCGGCTGCGGCGACGGAGCGCTGCTCGAGGAGCTGATGCGGCGCGGCAACGACGGCCTCGGCGTCGAGATCTCCGACGACGGCGTCCTCGCCTGCATGGCCCGCGGCGTACCCGTCCTGCAGGAGGACATCGACCAGGGGCTCGGCGACCTCGCCGACGACGCCTTCGACATCGTGATCATGTCGCTGACCCTGCAGGCCGTCCGCAACCCCGCCCTGATCCTGCGCGAGATGCACCGCGTCGCCGGGCGCGGCATCGTCTCCTTCCCGAATTTCGGCCACTGGCGACTGCGCACCCAACTCGCCGCCAGGGGACGGATGCCGGTCTCGCCGCTGCTGCCCTACGCCTGGCACGAGACCCCCAACATCCGGCTCTGCTCCATCACGGACTTCGAGGCGCTGGCCCACGCCGAGGGCTTCACGGTGGAACGGCGGATCCTGCTCGACGAGGGCGGCAGCCCGCTCGGCGGCCTCGCCGAGCGCGCCCCGAACCTGCTCGCCGCCGGCGTCGTCTACCTGCTCGGCCGCTAGGCCACGGGCGCGCCCAGCTCGGCGGCCGGATCCGCGGCGAGCAGGAGCACCGTGCCGTCCGCCTGGATCGAGCCGAGCAGCAGGAACTGGCTCTCGAAACCGGCGATCCTGCGCACTCCGAGGTTGACGCAGCCGACGACGCGCCGACCGACGAGCTCGTCGGCCGGATAGTTCGTCACCTGCGCGCTCGTCCAGCGCTCGCCGCCGCCCAGCGCGTCTGGAGGCGGCGGGGCGACGCCGTCCGCGGGCGAGGAGGAGTCCAAGCAGCAGCAGCAGCAAGCACGCAAGGATTCGCCCACTGTCATGGGCCAGTTCCGCAAA
>JBMTER010000104.1:0-5676 GCA_049433345.1 Gaiellales bacterium
CAACGCCGACACGCTCTCGCAGACCGGCCTCCGCGGGGCCATCACCCAGCTCGCTCTCTCGCGCGACGAGGCGATGAAGAGCGGCAAGGGCATGCAGTTCGTCTCGAGCGTCTACCAGGCGTTCGGCGCGCGCGGCGCCATCGGCGGCCGGCTGGCCGACGCCGGCGTCGTGCTGCCCTTCACGGAGGCCGCAGTGGTGCTCGCCGTCGTCTTCGTCGCCGCACCCTTCTACCTGCGCGCGGCGATCGCGACCTTCGGCGCCGTCGAGCCGGGTCAGCTGGACGCCGCCCGCGACCTCGGCGCCTCGGAGGGGCAGGTGTTCCGGCGGATCGCACTGCCCCTCGCCCTCGACGGGCTGCGCACCGGCTGGGCGCTCGCCTTCGCCCGCGGCGTCGGCGAGTTCGGGGCCACGCTGCTCTTCGCAGGCAGCGTCGCCCGCATCACCCAGACCCTGCCCCTCGCCGTCTACGCCGAGCTCGCCGTCGACCTCGACGCGGCGATCGCGATCGGCATCCTCCTGCTCGCCCTCAGCGGCGCCGTCCTCGCCATCTCGCAGCTCCCCGCCGCGGGGGGCCCCCCCCCCCCCCCCCCCCCCCCCCCCCCCCCCCCCCCCGACTCGCGTCGGCGACTGGTAGCCTCGCGGCCGTGGGCGAGCAGATCCGCATCGGCCAGGCCGCGGCGATCCTCGGCGTCAGCGTCGACACGCTGCGCCGTTGGGAGAAGGAGGGCCGCGTCGCCTTCGAGCGCTCGAGCGGCGGCCAGCGAACCATCGATGCGGCGCAGCTCAGGGCGCTGCTGGCCGAGCGCGCCCCGCAGACCGGCGTCTCGGCCCGCAACCAGCTCGACGGCACGGTCGTCAGCGTCGAGACCGACGGGCTGATGGGCCGCGTCGAGCTCGCGTGCGGCCCCTACCGCGTGGTCTCGATCATCACCGCCGAGGCCGTCGAGGAACTCGGCCTCCGGCCGGGTGACGCCGCAACTGCGGTCGTCAAGTCGACGAGCGTCGAGATCCGCCGCTAGGGACGGCGCAGCGCGATCCACGGCGGATCGCTCGCGAAGTCGAACAGCAGCGACTCGTCGAGCACGGGCGGCGTCGCCCCGAGCGCGCCGTCGGGCAGCACGATGCGGTGCAGGCGCAGCGAGTCGTAGTGGAGCGGCGAGCGATCGACGGCGGTGCGGTGCAGGCCCTCGAGGCTGAGGTGCTCGCGGGCCGCGCGATCGGCGAACACGACGAGGTTGCCCCACTGGCTCGTGCCGTCCGGCTGCGGGAACTCCACGTTGTAGTAGGCGAGCAGCCCGGGATAGCGCTCGAGGCGCTCCATCATCGCCGCCTCGACCACGTTGATCGGCTCGTGATCGACGTCGAGCGCCTGCCCGAAGAAGCCCACGCCGACCGCGGGCCGCGAGCGGTCCAGCGCCCCCCAGTCGGGCACGACCAGCCAGTGGCCGGCACCGTCGGCATCGCTCCAGCGGCCGTCGCGACCACCGGCCGCGGCATGCGCGCCGAGGATCGCGTGCAGCTGCGCGAGCAGCGCGAGGTCCGCATCGGCGAGGGCGGGATCGGTGAAGGGCCGCGCCGGATCGCCGGTGCCGGGCGGCAACTCGGTGGTGGGGGTCGCCATGCGGCGGATGCTATCGCGTGCCTCTAGGATCCGGCACGTGAGCGACGCCGCCACCCAGACCGCGCGGGCCCTGGTCGAGGCGCGCCGCGAGCGCCGCGATGCGATCCTGCCCACCGACCTCGTGCCGACCACGCTCGAGGAGGCCTACGCGGCCCACCTGGCCCTCCTCGACCTGCTCGCGACGGACGGCGGCGGCCCCCGCATCGGCTGGAAGGTCGGCTTCACGAACCGAGCCGCGCAGGAGCGCAACGGCGCGAGCGAGCCCGTGCTCGCCGGCCTGCTCGGCCAGCACGCGTACGCGGGCGAGGCGGAGATCGTCAGCCCCCGCGGCACGGGCCTCGCCGTCGAGCCCGAGATCGCGCTGCGCCTGGCGTCGCCGCTGGCCGGCCCCGTCTCCCGGGAGGAGGCCGCCACCGCCATCGACGCGGTGGCCATCGCGATGGAGGTCGTCGAGCCGCGCGGCGCGCCGGACCTGCACACGACCGTCGCCGACGGCGTCCTCCAGTTCGGCTGCGTCCTCGGCGAGTGGAATCCCGACTACGACCCGCTCACCCTCGACCAGACGGACGTCAAGCTGCAGGTCGACGGCGAGACCAACGGCTTCATGCGCGCCGACGAGGTGCTCGGCCACCCGCTCAATGCGCTCGCCTGGCTGAGCGCGGCCACGGACCGACTCGGCATCGAGCTGCGGCCCGGCGACGTCGTCCTGACGGGCGCGATCACGCCCGCGCAGCACCTCGACCCCGGCCAGATGGCGGAACTCGCCTCCGACGGGCTCGGCGACATCCGCCTCTGGGTCGACTAGAGCAGCGGGGCCACGGCATCCGCCGCCCAGGCCCGCGCGAGATTGCGGTCGGTCCACTCGGCCTGCTCCTCCGCGAAGGCGGTGAACGGGCCGTCCCAGGCGGTGGCCGCGCGCCGGCAGGCATCGGCCACCGCGAGCGACCCATCCGCCCCCGCGCGGGCGACCAGTCCGGTCAGCGGCCGCCACGCCCCCATCGGCTGACGCTCGACGAGGTGGCGCAGGGGCCGGGAGCCGCGCCCCCCGAGGATCGCACAGTCGACGATCCCGAGCGAGCTCGCGGCGAGCGCGCGCGCGGCGGCGCCGGCCCGCTCCGCGAGCCGGGCCTCGGCGAGGACGAGCGCGCCCTTGGGCGCGAGGGCGGCCGCGATCTGGGCGATGCCCTCGGCGGTCTCGTCATCGCCCGCCCGGAACTGCTCGAGCAGCCCGGACAGGACCAGCACGACCCCGTAGCGCTCGCCCGTCCCGGCGAGGTCCGCGTAGGCGGAGACGCGCAGGTCGAGATCGCGCGCGCCGGTCGCGGCCATCCGCTCGCACCCTGCGCTGATCGCGCCCTCGGCGAGATCGACGCCGACGAAGCGGCGGTCGGGATGGCGCGCCGACAGCCATGCCTCGAGGTAGCCGGCGTTGCAGCCGCAGGAGAGCACGTCGCCCGCGGGTAGGACGCCCAGGAGCGCATCGGCCCAGACGCCGAGGGTGAGCACCTCCACCCACACGCGCGAGAGGTCGACGGCGATCAGATCGCGCCACCCGCCCGCCTCGAGCGCGGCCGCGACCGCGCCCGCGCCCTCCGGGATCGGGCGGTCGTAGCGACGGCGGATCGCCTCCCGCCAGACGGGATCCTCGCCGCCGCTCTCCGCCTCGCGCTCGAAGCGCAGCCGATCCCCGCGCAGCGCCCGCAGCAGCACGGGATCGAGGTCCGACTCCGCGGCGAGGGGACGCGCGCCCCACACGTCGGCGAGGTAGCCGGCGAAGGCGTCGACCGCCTCGGCCGTGACGGCGGGGCGCCTCACCGGTCGCCTCCCGCGCGCAGGTCGGCGCGCGCGGCCTCGAGCCGGCGCGCGAGCGCCGCATCGGCGCCGGCGCGCTCGAGCACGGCGGCCGCGAGGCGCACGGCGTCGTCGGGAGGCGGCGCGGCGTCGTCGAGCACTGCGCGCACCGGACCGTCGAGCGAGGCGGCGCCCGCCGCGGCGAGGAGCGCCTCGACGAGCCGCCCGCGCCGCGGCGGCACGCGGTCGCCCTGCGGGCGCGGGCGGCGCGGTTCCACGGCGCCTCGCTCGCGCAGGATGCGGCTGATCTGGACCTGGACGCTACCGACCGACTTGAGGCCGTGGCGGTCCGCGAACTCCTGCGCGAACTCGCTCCACGGGCGCGTGTCGGTCTCCGGTCGCGCGTCGATCGCCGCGCGCAGGAGCGCCGCCGTCGAGGGGCGGCGGGCTGTCGGCTTTTCGGCCACGACGCAATGATCCCACGCCACGCGCGCGGGCGGCGCGGCGCTACCGGGCCGTGGGACGCAGGAGCGCCTCAGCCGTCTGGATCAGCCGATCGATCAGCTCCGAGCCGCTGGCGTCCGAGTCGAGTGCGAAGATCTGCAGCGCCGTCCCGTCGAGAAGCGCGCCGAGCACCTCGGCGACGTCGTCCGCGGGGAGCACCGGCGCGAACACGCCGTCCTCCTCGCCCTCCCGCACGACACCGGCGATGGCCTCGCCCCAGAGCACGTTCGAACGGCTGGTCGACCCGCGCAACTCCGGGTCACGCAGCGCCGCACCGAGGAAGTCGAGCCACATCCGCCACGAATCGACCCGCTCGCCGAGGCGCGTCCCGAGGCAGATCAGCAGCACCTGCAGCCGCTGCCACGCGTCGCCGTCGCCGACGCGCAGGACCTCGACCTGCGCGTCCATCTCGTCGATCCACGCCTGCAGCGCCTCGAGCAGCATCCGCCGCCGCGTGCCGAAGTGGTGCTGCAGCGTGCCGACGGCGACGCCGGCCTCCTCGGCGACGTCCTGGAAGCGCGTCTCGGCGTAGCCGCGTTGCGCGATCACGCGCACGGCGGCGGCCAGGAGCTCGGCGCGGCGGTGGCGGGTGGCGGTCGTCGGAGCCATGCGTGCAGGGTCGGGGCGGCGGCCGGCGCTGTCAAGGCCCGGACGGGATCCATCGGGTGGGCCGGCCCACCACAACGGCTTGCATTCTGGTCGGTGCCGTACATAATACGTCGGTACGGGAGGGAGACCCGGGGGAGGATCGTGGACGGCCATATCGTTCTTAGCGGCGTGACCAAGGCGTTCGGCGACAACGTCGTCGTCGACGACATCGACCTGACCATCGGAGAGGGCGAGTTCTTCTCGATGCTCGGCCCGTCCGGCTGCGGCAAGACCACGACCCTGCGCATGATCGCCGGGTTCGAGGTGCCGACGATCGGCACGGTCACCCTCGAGGGCCGTGACGTGACCACCGTCCCGCCCGCCAAGCGCAACGTCAACATGGTCTTCCAGGCCTACGCGCTGTTTCCGCACATGACCGTGCAGGACAACGTCGAGTTCGGCCTGAAGATCAAGAAGGTCAAGCGCGACGAGGTCAAGGCGCGCGCCGCCGAGGCGATCCGATCGGTCCAGCTCGAGGGCTTCGAGAAGCGCAAGCCCGCGCAGCTCTCAGGCGGCCAGCAGCAGCGCGTCGCGCTCGCCCGCGCCCTCGTCAACCGCCCCGCAGCGCTCCTGCTCGACGAGCCGCTCGGCGCGCTCGACCTCAAGCTGCGCAAGGAGATGCAGCTCGAGCTGAAGGAGATCCAGGTCCGCACCGGCACCACCTTCGTCTACGTCACGCACGACCAGGAGGAGGCGCTCACGATGTCCGACCGCATCGCGGTCATGAACAACGGCATCGTCGAGCAGTGCGCCGGCCCGCGCGAGATCTACGAGCACCCGTCGACCGCGTTCGTCGCGGGCTTCATCGGCACCTCGAACATCGTCAACATGCGCGTCGACCGCAACGCAAGCGGCTGCGCCGTGATGGACCTCTCCGAGGGGCAGCGCATCTGCGCGACCAGCGATCAGGGCTCCGGCAGCCTGCAGATCACGGTCCGCCCGGAGAAGATCCACCTCTCGCCCGAGGGCCTCGGCGACAGCGCGTCGTCGGTCGGCGGCCGCATCGCGGACGTCGTCTACCTCGGCTCGATGACCCAGCTGATCGTCGACCTCCCCACCGGCGACAAGCTGACCGTCCACCGCCTCAACGACGAGGCGGCCGTGGGGGGGG
>JBMTER010000105.1:0-5654 GCA_049433345.1 Gaiellales bacterium
CCAGGCGCGCCGCTACGGCGGCGCCGCGGGGACGACCGCAACCACCCTCTCCGATGCGACCCAGGACGCCACCTACCCCGAGCTGGCGATCGGGGCCGACGGCGTCACGACGGTCGTGTGGCAGCGCTCCGATGGCTCGAACACGATCATCCAGGCGACACGCTGGCCGATCCCCGACGCACCCACGTCGGCCACCGCGACGAGCCTGGCGGGGGGACGGGCGCGCGTCGCCTTCAGCGCCGACGCGATGGCGGGGCTTCCCGACGGCACCGCCCGCATCACGGGCAACACGGCCACCTGCCCCTCCTCCGACGGCGGCGCGACGCGCAGCGCATCCGGCGCGGCCAGTCCCATCGTGGTGTCCGACCTGACGCCCGGGAAGACCTACACCTGCAGCGTCGTGTCGTCGCACGCGGCGGGTCCGAGCGCGGCGTCCGCCGCCACTGCCGCCTTCCTCTCGGGCTACATCCTCGCCGTCACCGGCCTCGACGGCAGCGGCACCGTCAGCGACGACGCCGGACAGATGACCTGCACGGCCGCCTGCGCCGCGACGCAGGTGGACGGCTCGACCGTCACCCTCACCGCGACCCCCGCGGCGGGCTGGTCGTTCGGCGGCTGGGGCGGCTCGTGCGAGGGCTCGCCGGGTACGGCCTGCGCCCTGTCGATGAGCCAGGGGCGCGACGTCCGCGTGACGTTCACGCAGAACACGAGCGCGCCCGGGGCGCCGAGCGGGGTGGCTGCCACCGCGGGCCTGCGGTCGGCCGTGGTCTCGTGGGCCGCGCCGGCAAGCGACGGGGGCAGCGCGATCACCTCCTACACGGCGACGGCGGCTCCGGGTGGAGCGACCTGCACCTCGACCACGACCCGATGCACGATCGAAGGGCTTCTGAACACGCAGGCCTACACGGTCACGGTCACGGCCGCCAACGCGGTCGGAGCCGGCGGCGCCTCGACGGCGACTGCGGCGGTGCGACCCTACGCGAAGCTGAAGATGAAGAAGCCGCGCGGGTCGGGCGGTCGACTCTCCTCGCGCGTGCGGGTCACGGGCGCGGCGACCATCACCCAGACCGCGACCACCACAGCCGGGAAACGGGCCTGCCGCAAGACCGTCCGCCCCCGGAAGAAGGGGTCGGTGGCCGTGGCCTGCACGCTCGGCCGCGCCACCCGCAAGGCCCTCGAGAAGCGTGCGCAGACCCTCACCGTCACCACCACGTTGCTGACCAAGAAGGGTGCGAGCTTCCAGGCCACGCACATCGTGCGGGTCGCGAAGACGCGCTGAGCGGCTCGGCCATCCGCCGGTGGCGGGGAACCTCGGCCTCCACGGGGGAACACCCGCTATCGGCTCTTCACCCCGGTCGAGGGTGAGAATCCGCCCACTCCGCCTCGCGACGCCCGGACTCAGCGCGCGAGCCGCGCCGCCCACGCATCGCCGAGCGCGAGCGCCCGTAGCGCCGCGCGGTCGGGGAGCCGCCCCGGCGGATCCCCGGCGAGGACGGCACGCAGCCAGAGGGCGTCGCCGAGCAGGTCGATCAGCTCCGGCAGGTCGTCGGGCTCGGACGACCCCGATCGTGCGGCGAGGACGCCGTCGTCGGCGGCCTCCCAGCGGGTGTCCTCCGCGAGGCCGCGCGCGCCCAGCACGACCTGCAGCACTGGCGTGAACGCGAGCCGCGCGCACTGCTCGTCGGCCCCCTCGGCGATCGCGAGCCGAAGGCGCTCGGCGAAGGCCGCGCTCTCGAGGTCGAGCCGGCGGCGGTCGAAGCCGACCTGGAGGTCGTCGACCTCGTCCGCGCGCGTGAGGGTGAGGAAGCCGAGACCGGCGAGGTCGGCGGTGACGAGCGCGACGGTCCAGACCGAGTCGTCGACGTCGGCCAGCACCATTCCCTCCTCGTCGGGGCCGCCGTCGCCGCCGAACGTGCAGCGCAGGCAGCCGAGCACGACCTCGGTGCCGTCTCCGAGCGGTCCCGCGACATGCCACTCCCACGTCCGCTCCGCCCCGACCATGAGCAGCGGCAGGTCCGAGGCGGCGACCCGGCCGCGGCCGTGGCGCCAGCCGCGCTCCCCGGCGAGGGCCGACGATCCATCCTCGCCCCGTGGCCCGGGCGCCGCCGCGAGCCGCTCGCGGTCGATCGCGTCGATCGGGTCGTGCTCGCAGCGGGTGTGCACGAGGCGCAGGGCGCCGTCGGGCGCGCGGCCCGCCTCGAGGTCGTCGTCGCGGTCCAGCCTTCCCGCGCAGAGCGCGCAGCGGCCGTCGGCAAGCGCCCACAGCTCGTCGGCGAGGAGCGCCGCGTCGGCGCCGGCCAGGAGGTCGCGTGCGATGACGATCGGCACGCGCCGATCCTACGGGGCGTGCCCGGCGCGCGCCGGGCACGGGCGGCCATGCTCGCCTATCGTCCGCACCATGGACGGCATCCACGACCTCGGCGGCATGCAGGGCTTCGGCCCGGCGACGTGGCCCGGCGCGGACGCGGTGATGCCGCACGGCTGGGATGCCCGCGCGTTCGCGCTGGCGATGGTCAGCGCGCCGCGCTCCACGCACCAGTTCCGACACACGATCGAGCGGATCGGCCCCGCCCGCTACCTGCAGGCCAGCTACTACGAGAAGTGGCTGTGGGAGGCCGAGCAGGCGCTCGTCGAGACGGGCGCCATCACCCACGCCGAGGTCGACGCCTGGGCGGAGCGGCTCGCGGCCGGCGAGGCGCTGCCGCACGCCACCGACCCCGAGGGCACCGCGCGCCTGATGGACGCCCTGGCCACGAGCCATCCGATGCCACCGGCCGCCGCGCCGGCCTTCGCCGTCGGCGACCGCGTACGCGGGCGGCGCAGGCGCCCCGCGGGCCACCCGCGCTGCCCCCGCTACCTGCGCGGGGCGACCGGCGCGGGCGGCGACGTGCGCGGCGACGACGGGGTGCCCGACGTCGACAACGCCGAGCGCGAGGCCGTCTACGCGGTGCGCTTCCGCTCGCACGACCTGTGGGGTGCCGACGTGGAGGACCACGTCGTCCTCGCCGACCTGTGGGAGCGCTACCTGGAGGCCGCCTGATGCACGACCACGACCATCACCACGATCACGATCACGACGGGCACCACCACAACCCGCGCCCGGCCTCGCCGGAGGAGCTGCGCGCGCAGGCGCTCGAGGCGCTCCTGATCGAGAAGGGCATCGTCACGAGCGACGCCATCGACGCCGTCATCGACCGCTACGTCAACGACGTCGGCCCGCAGAACGGCGCCCGGGTCGTGGCCCGCGCCTGGAGCGACCCCGCCTACCGCGAGCGGCTCCTCCGAGACGGCACGGCGGCGATCGGCGAGCTCGGCTACGCGGGCGACGAGGGCGACACGATGATCGTCGTCGAGAACACCCCGACCGTGCACAACGTGATCGTCTGCACGCTCTGCTCGTGCTACCCCTGGCCCGTGCTCGGGCTGCCGCCGACCTGGTACAAGAGCGCACCCTACCGGGCCCGCGTCGTGGCCGAGCCGCGCGCGGTCCTCTCCGAGTTCGGGGTCGAGCTGCCCGACGACGTGGAGGTCCGCGTCTGGGACTCGACGGCCGAGGTCCGCTACCTCGTCCTGCCGATGCGCCCCGCGGACACCGACGGCCTCTCCGAGGAGGAGCTCGCGACCCTCGTGACCCGCGACTCCATGATCGGCACCGGCCTGCCGCTCGCCCCCGCCGCGGCATGACCGACGACGCCTTCCTGCGGGCCCTCGACCTGCCGCGCACGAACGGCGAGCTCGTCTTCGAGGAGCCGTGGCAGGCGCGCGCGCTCGGGATGGGCGTCGTCGCCCTCGCCGAGCTCGACGTCGGCGCCGTCGAGTGGCGCGACGCGCTCGCCGAGGCGATCGAGCGCCACGGGCACGACCCCGACGAGGACCCCGCACGCGCGTACTACGCAGCCTGGGTGGATGCGCTCGAGCGGGTCGTGGCGAGCCGCGCCTGAGGCAGGATTCGCCGCCTCGGTGGCGCACTCATCCGCCGGAGGCGCCCGGTCTCCGAAGGGAGCCTCATGGACCACGCCGCGAACCCCCACCACGCCCGCCGCTGGGCGATCCTCGCCGTCCTCGGCATCGCCCAGCTGATGGTCGTCCTCGACGGCACCGTGGTCAACATCGCCCTGCCGTCCGCCCAGGCCGACCTCGGCTTCTCCGACCCGGACCGCCAGTGGGTGATCACGGCCTACGCGCTCGCCTTCGGCTCGCTGCTGCTCTTCGGCGGTCGCCTCGCCGACGTGATGGGTCGCAAGGCCGTGCTCCTGATCGGCCTGATCGGGTTCGCGCTCGCCTCCGCCCTCGGCGGCCTCGCCGGCAACTTCGAGGTGCTCGTGATCGCCCGTGCCCTGCAGGGCATCTTCGGCGCGCTGCTCGCGCCCGCCGCTCTCTCCACCCTCACCACCACCTTCACCGACCCCGACGAGCGCGGCAAGGCCTTCGGCATCTACGGCGCCATCGCCGGCGCCGGCGCCGCGATCGGCCTGATCCTCGGCGGCGTCCTCACCGAGTACCTGTCCTGGCGCTGGTGTTTGTGGGTGAACCTGTTCCTCGCGATCCCCGCCGCCGTCGCCGCCTTCGGGCTGCTCGTCAACCAGCGCCCCGAGGGCAGGGCGCGCCTCGACCTGCCCGGCACGCTCAGCGTGTCGATCGGCCTGCTGGCCATCGTCTACGGCTGCTCGCGTGCCGAGGCCGACGGCTGGACCGCGCCCATCACCCTGACCCTCCTGATCGGCGGCGCCCTGCTGGTCGCGCTGTTCGTCCTGATCGAGACGCGGGTCGCCAATCCGCTCCTGCCGATGCGCGTCGTCCTCGACCGCGCCCGCGCCGGCGCGTACCTCGGCCTCGGCCTGGCCTGCGTCGGCATGTTCGGGGTGTTCCTCTTCCTCACGTACTACCTGCAGGCCACGCTGATGTACTCGCCGATCAAGGCGGGCTTCGCGTTCCTGCCGATGGTCGCCACGATCATGGTCATGGCCACCACCTCCACCGCGGTGCTGCTGCCGCGGATCGGAGCGCGCATCCCGATCGTCGCCGGCATGGTGCTGGCCGGGATCGGCATGCTGCTGTTCACGCAGATCGGCGTCGACACCGCCTACGTCACGCACGTCCTTCCGGGCCTGCTCGTCATGGGCCTCGGCCTCGGCATGCTCTTCGCCACCTGCTTCGAGGTCGGCACCTCCGGCGTCGCCGCCCACGATGCGGGCGTCGCCTCCGCGATGGCCAACACCACGCAGCAGGTCGGCGGCTCGATCGGCACCGCGCTCCTCAGCACGATCGCGGCGAGCGCCGTCGCCTCGTTCCTCGCTGACGGCCGCGGCGACCCGATGGCCGCCGCCGTGCACTCGTACTCGGTGGCCTTCTGGGTGTCGGCGGGGATCTTCTTCGCCAGCGCGATCGTCTGCGGGCTCCTCACCCCCGGCGGGGTGCATGAGCGCGAGGGATCCGCCCCGGTCGGGATCTAGTTCAGGCCGGCTGCGGCGACCCGTCGTCCGCTCGCCACGGCAGCGTGGCGGCGAGCTCCGTGCCGCCGCCGGGCAGGGGCTCGAGCGACCAGCGACCGCCGACGACGCCAGTCCATGCATCGACCACGGCGAGGCCCATGCCCGGCGTGATCGTCGTCGCCGTCCCGACGCCGTCGTCGCGAACGACGACTCGGACCGCGC
>JBMTER010000106.1:0-5608 GCA_049433345.1 Gaiellales bacterium
GACGAGGTCGACGGTGATTGCGTCGCCGGCGGCGATCCGCCACCCACCCGGTCCCTTTCCGACCGCGGCGTTCGGGCCGGGTCCCCCGAGCGGCGTGTCCGCCCACGGTGCGATCGCGCCGTCCGGACCGGCCAGAACGGCACCGTAGAACATCACGCCGTTGAGCCCGCGGAACCGCAGCGGCCCCTGGTGGCCGGCTCGGCGCAGCACCCGCTCGAGCTCGATCTGGACCGCCCGATCGGTCTCCTCGGCGGCGATCAGGGCGGGCGCCGCGGCGAAGGCAGCGGCGACCTGGCCGGCGGCGGCGCGCATGCGCTCCACCTCCCAGGCCGACTTGACGGCGCGGACGCGGGCGATGGCATCGGCGCCGTCGACGAGCTCGATCTCCGGGAGGAGCTGGCCGTAGCGGAGGTAGCGGGCCGCGGGCAGGACGTCGAGTTCGAGCCCGAGCCGGCGCACGCCGCGCTCCGCGAGCACGGGCACCAACTCGCGCAGCGAGCCGAGCGGCCGCACGTCGACGATCGCCGATTCGGCGCGCGCCCGTTCGATGCCGCGCCGCACGAGCAGCACCGGGTCGCCCTCGACGCCGATGACGAGGTGCGCGTCGGCCATCACGCCGGTCAGGTGGACGAGGTCGGAGGCCTCGACGACGAGCACCGCATCGATGCCATCGGCGACCAGCGCCGCACGTAACGCGTCGTGCCGGCGCTGGATCTCGTCGACTGGG
Source organism: Gaiellales bacterium (assembly GCA_049433345.1). Taxonomy (GTDB): domain Bacteria; phylum Actinomycetota; class Thermoleophilia; order Gaiellales; family F1-60-MAGs149; genus F1-60-MAGs149. The sequence goes on from JBMTER010000106.1 coordinate 728, forward strand.
ACCATGCGGGAACGCTACCCGACGGGCGCTACGCTCCACGCGTGATCCTCGAGGGCGGGACCATCCACACGGGCGACCCCGCCCTGCCACGTGTCGCGGCGCTGCCGATCGACGATCGCGGCCGGGTCTCGCGCGGCGTCGAGGCATGGGAGGGTGACGTCTCCGCCGTCTCGACGGAGCGCGTCGATCTCGACGGGCGCGTCGTGGTGCCGGGCTTCGTCGACGCGCACGTGCACTTCCTGTCCTGGGCGATCGACCGCGCCCGACTCGACGTGCGCGATGCGCCGTCTGCGGCTGGGGCGCTCGAGCGCGTCGCCGCACGGGCCGCGGCGGACCGGGAGGCCGGACGAGACGACGAGTGGCTGGTCGGCGGCGGCTGGACGGAGGCGATGCTGGCCGACGTCGCGGACCCGGCGGCTGCCCTCGACGCGGCTACCGGCGGGCGGCCGGCTGCGCTGTGGTCGCGTGATCGCCACGCGCTCTGGCTGGGCACGGCTGCGCTGGCCCGGATCGGCGGCGATCCCGTCCGCCGGGAGCAGGCCGCGTGGGACACGCCGCTACCCGCACCGAGCCGCGCGGAGCGCCAGCGTGCGATCGCCGAGGGCCAGCGCGCCGCGCACGCGGCGGGACTGACGGGCATCCACGACTTCGAACGCAGCGGCGGCCGCCGCACGTGGCAGGAGCTCGACCTCGACGAGCGCGTCTCGCTGCGGGTGATCTGCGCGATCGACGCCGAGCACCTCGACGCGATCGAGGCCGTCGAGGCCGTGGCGGGCTTCGGGTCCGGGCACGTGCGGACGGGGCCGGTGAAGGCGTTCGTGGACGGGACGCTGGGCGCGCGCAGCGCGCACATGCTGGAGCCGTACGACGACGCCGGCACCGGGCTCGCGCTGCTCGACGCCGGCCGGGTGGCGGACCTGGCGGAACGCGCCGCCGGTCTCGGCCTGCCCGTCGCGCTGCACGCGATCGGCGACGGCGCGGTGCGCGCGGCCCTCGACGGCCTCGAGCGCTCGCGCCCGGCCTGGCTCGAACTGGCCGAGCTCCACGAGCGGCCGCCGCGCATCGAGCACGCCCAGCTCGTGCACGCCGATGACCTCGACCGCTTCGCCGCCCTCGGGGTGGTGGCGTCGATGCAGCCCCTGCACGCGGTGGAGGACCGCGCGGACGCCGCGGCGGGCTGGGGATCGAGGCTCGCCGGCGCCTACGCGTGGGCGCCGCTGCTGGAGCGCGGGACGACGCTCGTGTTCGGCACCGACGCGCCGATCTCGCCGCTCGATCCGATCGCCACCCTCGCCGCCGCGGCCGGCCGGCCGATGCTGCCCGGGCATGCGCTCACGGTCGACGACGCCCTGCGCGCGATGACCTGGGCACCCTACGCCGTCAGCGGCCTCGGGGCCCGCCTCGGGCGACTCGCACCCGGACGCGCCGCGGACCTCGTCGTGCTGGACCGCGACCCGTTCACCACGCCGCCCGACGAGCTCGACCGCATCGGGGTCGTGGCGACGATGGTCGGCGGGCGCTGGGTGCACGGCCGCCCGCCCTGGTGAGCGCGGCGCCCTCCTACCGGGAGCTCCTCGCGCCGGGGCGCCGCATGCTGCTCGCGGCCGCCGGTGGCGCCTCCTTCATCGCGGCGTCCGACGTCCTGCTGGTGGCCACGGCGCTGCCGAGCGCGGCCCGCGAGCTCGGCGGACTCGATCGCTACCCGCTGGTCGTGGGCGCGTACGCGGCGGCACTCGCCGTCGGCCTGCCCCTCAGCGGCGCCGTCATCGATCGTCGGGGTGCGTGGCCGTCGCTCGCCTTCGGCTGCCTCCTGTTCGGCCTTGCGGGGCTGCTGGCGCCTCTCGCGCCCGCGATGGAGTGGATCGCCGTGCTGCGGCTCGCGCAGGGTTTGGCGGCGGGCTTCCTGCTGTCCGTGCCGCTGTCCGTCGTCGTGCAGCGGATTCCGGCGCACCTGCGCCCGCGTGCCTACGCACTGTCGAACTCGGTCTGGGCCCTGGCCGCGCTCGCGGGGCCCGTACTCGGGGCGGTCCTGACGGACCTCCTCTCCTGGCGGGCCGCGTTTCTCGTGCCGGTCGCGATGACCGCGCTCGTCGCGCTGGTCGGCTACCGCGGCATGCGGGATCCGTCGCTGCGCCCCGCGGATCCGGCGGCGCGCCTGCACCCGCTCGGACCGCTCCTGCTCGGCGCCACCGTCGCCGCGCTCCTGCTCGATCCGCGCTGGGCGCCGCTTCCGGCCGCGCTGTTCGCGTTCAGCGAGTGGCGGGCGCGCGAGCCGGTCTTCCCGGCGTCACGTGCCGGCCGCGGCATCGTGATCCTGTGTGCGACGGCGGGCATCGCCTTCGTCGGTGCCGACGGGCTGCTGCCGCTTGGGCTCCAGGTCGGCCTCGGCTGGCCGATCCTCGTGGCCGCGATTCCGCTGATCGGTACGACGGCGGCGTGGGCGACGGGCTCGTTCACCAGTTCCCGCCTGCCGTTCGGGCATCGGACGCAGATGCTGCTCGCGATGCTGATCGTGATCAGCGGAGTGGCGCTGATGGGGCTGCCCGTGTTCGACGGCCGCACGCTGGCCGTGGGCATCGTGGTGGCCGCCTTCGGCATGGGCATCCAGAGCCCGGTCGCGCTGCTCAGCGCCTCGCGGGAGCGGCCCGGCGGTGAGGGTCGTGCGACGGCTGGCGTGCCCCTCGCTCGCTCGATCGGCGGCGGGATCGGGATCGCACTGGCCGGCGCGGTCGTGCTCTCGTTCGTGGGACGACGCACCCTCGAGGCGGCGGAGACCGCGTCCACCGCGGTCCCGGCCGTGGCCGACGCCGTGCAGCATGCGAACCTCCTCTTGGCCGCGCTCTGCGCAGCCAGCCTTCCCGCCGTCCTGCTGCTCCGCCGCGACGGCGGCTAGGCCGCCTTCATCCCCTGCGCCGAGGCCATCGCCTGCAGCTTGCGCAGGCTCTGGTTCTCGATCTGGCGGATCCGCTCGCGCGTCACGTTGAAGGCGCGACCGACCTCGTCCAGCGTGCGCGGGTCGTGCCCGTCGAGGCCGTAGCGCAGCTCGAGGACGCGACGCTCGCGATAGGAGAGCATCGAGAGGATGTTGCGCAGTGCCTCGCGTTGCAGCACCTCCTCGGCGGCCTCCTCCGGCCGCGGGCCGACGGTGTCCTGGATGAAGTCGCCGAAGGTCGACTCGTCCTCCTCGCCGACGGGCTTCTCGAGCGAGATCGGGGCCTGCGCGGAGCGGCGGATGTACTCGATGTCGGCGACGGACACGTCCGAGGCCTCCGACAGCTCCTCCACGGTTGGTTCGCGCCCGAGCTCGGCCTGCAGCCGGCGCTCGATGCGGGCGACCTTGTTCAGCTTCTCGACGACGTGCACGGGCATGCGGATGGTGCGACCCTTGTCGGCGAGCGCACGGGCGACGGCCTGGCGGATCCACCACGTCGCGTACGTCGAGAACTTGTAGCCCTTGCGGTAGTCGAACTTCTCGGACGCCCGCACGAGCCCGATGGTGCCCTCCTGGATCAGGTCGAGGAAGGGCAGCCCCTGGTTGCGGTAGTTCTTGGCGATCGACACGACGAGGCGCAGGTTCGCCTCGATCATGTGCTGCTTCGCGCGCTGATCGCCCTTCTCGATCCGCTTGGCCAGCTCGACCTCCTGGGCCGCGGTCAGGAGCGGCACCCTGCCGATGTCCTTGAGGAACAGCTGCAGGGTGTCGGTCGAAACCTCGCGCGTCGAGAGGTCCAGCGCCGGGCGGACCGGGCGCTCCTCCGCGGCGTCCTCCTCGTCCGCGCCGACGATCTCGACGTCGGCGGCGTCGAGCTGGCGGTAGAGGTCCTCGACCTGCGCCTCGGACAGGTCGAGTTCGTCGAGGGCGCCCTTGAGCGCCGCCTGCGAGAGCCCGCCGTCCTCCTCGGCGCGCGCGATCAGCGTGCGCGCGAGGTCGCCGTCGAGCCCCTCGTCCGATCCGCTCTCGACTCCCTGCTCCATCGGACCCCTCCCGTCGGGAACGGACGCCAGCCTAGTAACGGCATCGGACGGACCGCGGCCGACTCCGCGGCCCACGCCTAGAGGGCGTCGAGGAAGCGCTGCGCAGCCTCACCGAGGCGCGTGCCGGGATGCTGCTCGGCGACCTGGCGCAGCTGCGCGCGGGCCGTGTCCCGGTCGCGCAGCCAGAGCAGGAGGAGGGCGAGGTGCAGACGTGGCGAGGGGTCCTCCGGATGGTCACGCACGAGCGGACCGAGCTGCCCGAAGGCGGCCTCCGGCCGGTCCTTGGAGAAGCCCGCCACGAGCCGTCCGACGCGGGCCTCCACCAGTCCCGGCTCGGCCACAAGCGCGGCGTCGAAGGCCTCGATCGCCTCGCGGCGGCGCCCCTCGGCCATCAGCGCCGCGGCGTACGCGATCTGCGCCGCGGCGGCGGCGGGCCGGGCCGCGGCCCGCTCGGCGAGGACCTCGGGATCCTCGGTGCCGGCATCCCGCGCCGGGATGAAGGGCGGATACCCGGGCGGGAGGCCGGGGTGCAGCAGGTCATCGGCCGCGACCCCGTAGTAGGCCTCCGGGTCGGCGTCGCGCACGGCTCGCAGCTCGGTCTCGGCGGCGTCACGGCGACCGGACCACAGGAGCGCGACGCCGTACGAGAAGCGGGCGAAGGCGTCATCCGGGCGCGCGGCGGCCAGCGTCGCGAGCGCATCGACGGCGATGGCGGGGTCGGCGGGGTCGTAGCCGGCGAGCGCGAGCGCGACCTCGGCGCGCGGATCATCGACCGCGGCGAGGGTCGCGGCCGCGGCGGCGGGGTCGCCGGTCGCGAGCTGCGCCTCGGCGAGCCGCAGCGCCGCCGCGGGTGCGGGGTCGCGGGCGGCGCGCACCCTCGCCGTGGTCAAAAGGTGGTGCCAACCG
>JBMTER010000107.1:0-5550 GCA_049433345.1 Gaiellales bacterium
CGGTCGCGGGGGACGGATCCCGCCGCGACCGCCGCCGGGGTGATCGGCCTAGTGGAACTGCTCCTCCTCCGTCGACCCGACGAGGGCCAACGTGGAGCTCGCCCCGGCCGAGGCGATGGTGGAGATGAGATCGAAGTAGCCGGCGCCGACCTCGCGCTGGTGGCGGGTGGCGGTGTAGCCCTCGCCCTCCATCGCGAACTCCCGCTCCTGGAGCTCGACGTACGCGGTCATGCCGGACGCGGCGTAGCCCTTGGCCAGCTCGAACATCGACGCGTTCAGCGCGTGGAAGCCGGCGAGGGTGATGAACTGGAACTTGTAGCCCAGCTCGCCGAGCTCGTGCTGGAACGCGGCGATCTCCGCGTCGGACAGCGCGCGCTTCCAGTTGAAGCTGGGCGAGCAGTTGTAGGCGAGCAGCTTGCCGGGGAACTGGGCGTGGATCGCCTCGGCGAAGCGGCGCGCCTCGTCCATGTCGGGGGTCCCCGTCTCGCACCAGATCAGGTCGGCGTAGGGCGCGTAGGCGAGCCCGCGGGCGATCGCCGACTCGATGCCGCCGGTGACGCGGAAGTAGCCCTCGGGCGTGCGCTCGCCGGTGATGAAGTCGCGGTCGCGCTCGTCGATGTCCGAGGTCATCAGGGTCGCGGCGAGGGCGTCGGTGCGGGCCACGATCACGGTCGGCACGTCCATCACGTCGGCGGCCAGGCGCGCGGCCTGGAGCGTGCGCACGAACTGGCTGGTCGGGACCAGCACCTTGCCGCCGAGGTGGCCGCACTTCTTCTCCGAGGCGAGCTGGTCCTCGAAGTGGACGCCCGCGGCGCCGGCCTCGATCATGCCGCGCATCAGCTCGTAGGCGTTGAGCGGGCCGCCGAAGCCGGCCTCGGCGTCCGCGACGATCGGCGCGAACCAGTCGACCGAGTCGTCGCCCTCGGACCAGGTGATCTGGTCGGCGCGGCTGAGCGCGTTGTTGAGGCGGCGCACCATCGCGGGCACGGAGTTGGCGGGGTACAGCGACTGGTCGGGGTAGACCGAGCCGGCGAGGTTGCCGTCGGCGGCGACCTGCCAGCCCGACAGGTAGATCGCCTTGAGGCCGGCCTTCACCATCTGCACGGCCTGGCCGCCGGACAGCGCGCCGAGGGCGTTGATGTGGTGCTCGGTGTTGACGAGCTCCCACAGACGCGCGGCGCCGTGCTCGGCGAGGGTGTGGCGCGGCACGACGGAGCCGCGCAGCTTGACGACCTCCTCGGCGGTGTAGACGCGCTCGATACCCGACCAGCGGGCATCGGACCGCCACGACTCCTCGAGTGCCGCGATCTGCTGTGCGCGGGTGGACTGCTCGCTCATCGGGGGACCTCCACGTCGACGGGTCCGGGGGAGCGGACCCTGATCGGATTGGCGGAGGGTACGCCGCGCGATCGATAACGTCGAATCGGAGTTTCTCGTCATTTCGATAGATATGATTTATCGAACTGTGGACGCGGGCCAACTCGAGGCATTCGTGCGGGTCGCCAGGGCCGGGCGGCTCGGTCCCGTGGCGGCCGAGCTCTTCCTGACCCAGCCCGCCCTGACCGCGCGCCTGCAGCGGCTCGAGCGGGAGGTGGGGGGTGCGCTGTTCTCGCGCTCGCGGCGCGGCATGCGCCTGACCCCCGCCGGACGCGCGTTCCTGCCCTACGCCGAGCGCGCCCTCGAGACGATGGGCGAGGGCGCGCGCCTCGTCGGCGACCTCGCCGCGGCCGGCGGCGGGGCCTTGGTGATCGGCGCGCCGCCCGCGATCAGCACGTACCTCCTGCCGGGGCTCCTGCGGGACCTCGCCGCGCGCAATCCCGAGCTGGAGCTGTCCGTCCGCGGTGCCCACTCCGACGAGGTGCTCGAGATGGTGCTGCGCGACGAGGTCCAGGTCGGCCTGATCCGCGAGCTCTCGCACCCCGAGCTGGTGACCGAGCGCGTCTACGAGGACGAGCTGGTGCTCGTCTGCGCACGCGACCACCGGCTCGCGCAGCGGGGAACCGTCACGGTCGAGCAGCTCGCCGACGAGCGACTCGTCCTGTTCGATCGCCGCTCCTCCTTCGCGGACATCGCCCTCACGCTCTTCCAGCGAGCGCGCCTGCAGCCCCGCGCCTACCTCGAGATGGACAACTCGGAGGCCGCGGCGAGCATGGTGGAGGAGGGCCTCGGCGTCGCGCTGCTGCCGCGGACCGCCATCGGCTGGGCGCTTGCCGACGGCGCGCTCGTCGAGCTGCATCTGCTCGACACGCCGCCGATGACGCGGCCCGTCGCGCTGATCCACCGGCGCGACGCGCCGCTCAGCCCGACGGCGGAGGCCTTCATGGAGCTCGCGCGGGGCCTCGCCCCCGCCTAGGGAGCGGGGTTGACGACCGGCCTGATCGCCTCCGCCAGCCACGCCGTGTAGGCGGCTCGCCCTCGCTTGTTGAGGTGCGCCGAGTCGGAGTAGCCGTTCGGGTAGGTGGCCTCGCGGACCGCGAGCGGCGCCACGAAGAGCGGGGCCCCGACGAGCTCCTCGAAGCGTGCGGGGAGGGACGGATCGACGAGCGGATCGACCCGGCGCGGGACGAGGACGAAGACGACCGGGATCTCGTGCTCCTCGCCCCAGGCTCGAAAGGCCCGCAGGTAGAACAGCTCGCGCTCCCAGAGCGGGTTCTCGAAGTCGGTCGTGATCGGGTCCTGATCCGTCCAGCGCGTGCCCGGCTGCACGTGCTCGGCCTCGTCCTGGCGGATGGCGCGCGGGCGATAGCGCCGATCGCCGCCCGAGCAGTCGCCGTGGCGCGTCCCGAGTGGCCGCTCGGCCGCGGGCAGGGCCTCGTTCAGGTCGGGCTTGCCGGTGACCAGGTACTCGACGTTGAGATCGAGGCGGCGGCGCAGCTGCTCGCCGAGGTCGCGCAGGCGCCAGTGGACGGGCTCCGACGGGCGCGTCTCGAGGTCGGCGAGCAGGCGATCCATGGTCACCGCGCCCGAGAAGTTGCGGTAGTAGTCGTACTGGAAGGGGCTGTCCGCCATCCGGAACGTCGGCTCGGGCGGCAGCGCCACCTCGACGATGACGGCCCGGGTGATGCCCCGGTTCGCCGCCACGTCGAGCAGCTGCTGGTACATGAAGTCCGTGCCCCGGAACGACCGTCCCGCGTTCAGGATCGGATGCTCGAGCTTCGGCGGGCCGAGTCCGCGGGCGAGGCCGGTGGGGGAGATGCCCCACTTCGTCCGCGACGTGCCGAAGATCGCGATGCTGACCGGGCCGCTCTGCCGGAACACCTGCCGGTAGAGGCAGTTGAGGTTCGCGGCGTAGCGCACCTCCGCCGCGTCGGATCGCTCGGCGAGCCGCACGAGCCCGAAGCCGATCACCGCGAGCAGGACCGCGCAGGCGGCCTGGACCAGGTGCCGCCGCCGTCGGCTCACGGCGCGACGCGGACCCGGATCCGCCCGAGCGCGTCGTCGGCGCGTCGGATGGCCTCCTCGACCGTCTCGCCCGCGGCGATCGCGAAGCCCTTGCGGTCGCCATCGACCTGCACGGGGCGGATCTCCATCCCGGGCTCGAGCCAGCACATGGCGTCGAGGACGCCCGGCGCGGCGCGCACGTCGCCGAGGCCCTCCCAGGCGGCGACGGTGCCGACCGGCAGGTGGCCCGGGGTCGAGGTCAGGAAGCGGATCGCGAGCGGCCGCTCGAACTGCGGCGTCGCGATCAGATCGGGCACCTCGGCGCCGACGGCGGTGCGCAGCACCACGTCGAGCAGGTCGACGCCGGCGCCGTACAGCGGCACGTCGCCCATGCGCCCGCCCGGGATCCGCGAGGCGATCTCGACCATGTACGTCTGGCCCGGCCCACCGGCGAGGACCTGGGGGTAGGCGACGCCGTCTCGCAGGCCCGTCGCCTCGATCGCCCGCGTCGCGACGTCCCGCACGGCGTCCGCATCCGCCGCGCCGACCTGCGTCGGGAAGCGGTGCAGCGTGGCGACGCCGAAGCCGACGCCCTCGGGGCGCACCCGGTCCGACAGCGACACGATCGAGACCGCGCCGCCGCGCACGACGGCGAGCACGTTGACCTCGGGCAGGTCGTGGAAGCGCTCGAGGATCACGCGACCCGTCGACGACGCGGCGAACGCCTCGTCGGCCCAGGCCAGCACGTCGTCGAGCGAGCCGACCTGCGCGATGCCGCGCTGGCCGCTCGAGTCGGCGGGCTTGAGCACGGCGGGGAAGCCGATCTCGCCGGCCAGCGTCACCAGTTCGTCGCGCGACCCGGCGCTGCCGAACGCGGGCTGCGGCACCCCCGCCTCGCGGAAGCGCTCCCGCATCGCCACCTTGTCGGTCATCAGCTGCGCCGTCCGCCGGCCGATCGAGGGCAGGCCCGCGTCCTCCGCCACCGCCGCGACCTGGGGCACGGCGCGGTCGGAGGCGACGGTCATCACGCCGTCGACCGCCTCCTCGCGCGCGATCCGCACGAGGTCCTCGTGGGCGGAGGCGGCGTGACCCCGGTCGGCGATCGCGAGGCCCGGCGCATCGGCACGGGCGTCGACGGCGACGACGCGGTACCCGAATTCCTCGCGCACCCGGCGGATGTACGGCACCTGATGGCGCCCGGCGCCGATGAAGAGGACGGCTGGCATCGATCCGGTCAGAATCTACCGGACGGTATGCTGACCGCGATGGCCGTCGTCGACGTCGCGATCCATCCCGACGTGCCCGCGCCGGCTGATGTCGTCGTGGTCGTCGACACGGTGCGCGCGACCACCACCATCGCGCACGCCCTGGCCGGGGGCTACCGTCGCGTCGTCTGCGTGCCCGACCCGACCGCCGCCCGCGCCGCGGCCGCGCGGATCGGCCCGGGCGCCGTCCTCGCCGGCGAGGACAAGGGCGCCCGCATCGAGGGCTTCGAGCTCGGCAACTCGCCGACGGAGTTCTCTCCCGCCCGCGGCGACGACGTGGTCTTCGTGACCCGCAACGGCGTGCAGGCGATCCTCGCGGCCAGTCGCGAGGCCGACGTCGTGGTGTGCGGGGCCCTCGTCAACCTGGACGCGGTCGCGCGCGCCGTCGGACCGCGCCTCGACCAGGGGGCGTCGCTCGTCGTCCGCTGCGCCGGCACGCGGGGCGCCGTGGCGGTCGAGGACTGCTACACGGCCGGGCGCCTCGTCGAGCTGGTCGGCGTCGGTCACGACCTGCTCGACGGCGCGCGCGTCGCCCGCGCCGTGGCCCGCGCCTACGCGGCGCCGATCGACTGCCTTGCGGAGGCGCAGTCGACCCGCAACATCACGCCCCTCGGCCATGGCCCGGACGTCGCGATCGCCGCGCAGGGCGGGATCCTCGACCTCGTGCCCACCGTGGTGGAGGCGGCGGACGACCGTGTCGTGTTGACGGCCGGCTGAGTCCGGCGGCGAACGTAGGCTTAGGACATGGCGAGCCACGTCCTCGAGGTGGGGCTGCGGGGGACCCGCGACTACGTGCAGGGGTCGCAGATCCTCGCGCGCTCGGCGGAGATCGTCGCGGCCGACCATCCCGACGCCGTCCTCGTCGCCGCGAAGTTCACGCGCATCACCCGGCAGGGCGTCGTCG
>JBMTER010000108.1:0-5547 GCA_049433345.1 Gaiellales bacterium
CCGCCGTCGCCCGCGGCCGCGACGTCGTCCTCGTCGACACGGCGGGCCGGCTGCAGACGCAGGTCGGCCTGATGGACGAGCTCGCGAAGATCCGCCGCGTGATCGAGGGCCGCCTCGAGGGCGCGCCGCACGAGACGCTGCTCGTCGTCGACGCCACCACCGGGCAGAACGGCCTCGTCCAGGCCCGGCAGTTCTCGCAGGCGACGCCGCTCAGCGGGATCGTGCTGACGAAGCTCGACGGCACCGCCAAGGGCGGCATCGCACTCGCCATCGCCCACGAACTCGGCGTTCCGATCAAGCTGATCGGCGTCGGCGAGACCCTCGAGGACCTGCGGCCGTTCGACGCGGCGTCGTTCGCGCGAGCGCTGCTCGGCCTCGACGCCGGCTAGGTCGGCCCGGCCCATCCGGACTGCGAAAGGACGGATGATGGCGCCCCCCGTCCTCGTCTGGCTGCGTCGTGACCTGCGCCTCGACGACTCGCACGCGATCGGCGAGGCCCTGGCCGCGGATGGCGATCTCGCGTTCCTGTACGTCCTCGATCCCGCGATGAAGGCGCGCGGCGTCGGCCATGCGCAGCTCGGATTCATCGTCGAGGGTCTGATCGACCTGCAGGGGCGCCTCGCCGAGCGCGGCGGCGGGTTGATCGTGCGCCGCGGCGATACGGTCCAGCACCTCGTCGAGGTGGCGCGCGAGCTCGGCGTCGAGCGGGTCTGCAGCAACCGCGACGAGGAGCCCGCCGCGGGCGTGATGGAGCGCGCCGCCGAGGCGGCGCTGCGGGAGGCCGGCGTCGAGCTGACGGTGCTGGACGACGAGGTCAACGTGCCGCACGAGCTGGTGCTGACGAAGGAGGGGCGGCCCTGCCGCACCTACTCCGCGTACGCGCGTGCCGTCCGACGGGTGCTCGCCGAGCTGCCGGCTCCGCCCGTCGAGCACGACCTCGCCGGGCGCCTGCTCCCCGTACCCGCGCCCGCGATCCCGGATGTCGAGACCCTCGTCGGAGGGCCGGTGCGCCACCGCGCCGACGTCGCGGGCGGCGAGACGCTCGCCCTCGCGCGGCTGCGGTCCTGGCGCGATGAGGGATACCTCGCGCGCTACGCGGACGATCGCGACCTCGTCGCCGAGCCCGACGCCACCTCGCGGCTGTCCGCCTACCTGCGGCAGGGCATGCTCTCGCCCCGGCGCGCGCTGCAGGTCGCCGACCGCGCCGGCGCCCCGAAGTGGGCGAGCGAGCTGCTCTGGCGCGACTGGTTCAAGTACGCCCTGCACCACCATCCCGACCTCGACACGCGCTGCGTCGACGAGCGCTTCGACCGCATCGAATGGACGGGCTCCGACGAGCACTTCGAGGCCTGGACGCGCGGCGAGACGGGCTACGGCATGGTCGACGCGGCGATGCGCCAGCTCGCGGAGACCGGCAACATCGCCAACCGCGCGCGGATGGTGGCCGCCTCGTTCCTCGTCAAGGACCTGCACGTCGACTGGCGCCGCGGCGAGCAGTGGTTCCGGCGGCATCTCGCGGACGGCGATCTCGCGTCGAACGCGGGCTCCTGGCAGTGGGTTGCGGGCACCGGCCTCGACGCCGCGCCGTACTTCCGCATCTTCAACCCGGATCTCCAGGAGCGGAAGTTCGATCCCGACGGCGCCTACGTGTCCCGCTGGGCGCCCGACTCGCCGGGCCTCCTGCGGATCGTCGACCACGCCGTCGAGCGGGACGTCACGCTGGCCGCCTACAAGGCGGTCGCGGCCGAGCTCGAGGATCCGTACGCCTCCTAGGCGGCGCGCACGTCGAACAGCTCGGGGTAGAGCCGCACGCACAGCTCCTTCGCCTTGCCGTGCTCCGCCTCGACCAGGCGCTTTCCGAACATCGCCCGCAGCTCGCGATCGAATGCGCTGATGAAGCGTCCCGATGCGTTCGACTGGGTCTCGAGTTCGAGGCGCACCTGGGGTGGACCGAGGGGGAAGCGCAGCCGGTCCCAGCACAGCTCGACGCGGTGCAGTCCCTGCACGTAGTCGTGGCTCGAGCGGCGGTTCTCGAGCTCGCCGATGATCGCGAGGGCGGCGACCTCGCCGATGATCGCGCCCACCTTCTTGTGCAGTTTCGCGGCGTGGAGCATCTCGGCCATCTCCGCGCCGTCAGCCGGGATGTGGTCGACGGGGAACTCGATCTCCTCGCGCTCGCGCGCGTGGTCCACCCGGCGTACCGACGGGCCCTTCCAGGTCAGGAACGGGGTCGGCGCGTTCGACTGGCGCCGGATCCTGAGCGAGCAGCCCGCCATGCGCAGGTCGAGCGCCGGCGTGTCGAAGAAGGCATCACGGATGTCGAAGATCTCGCTCGTCGCGAGCGCGAAGGAGGCGAGTTCCGCGGGGACGACGAGGGGATCGTCGCCGGTGTAGAGGTACTGCAGCTCGATTTCCATGCGCTCTCGCATTAGACCATTCGGGGCGGTCGCCGGAGACGGCCGAGGCCGTATGATCCGTGGGCCGGAACGGCCGGCGCCCCACGATGCTCGACTCCCTCTCCGACCGCCTTTCCGACACCCTCGGCGACCTGCGCTCGCGCGGGCGGCTGTCCGAGGAGGACGTCAACGCCGCGGTCCGCGAGATCCGCCTCGCCCTGCTCGAGGCCGACGTCAACTTCGACGTCGTCAAGTCGTTCACGGCGACCGTCAAGGAGCGCGCGCTCGGCGCCGATGTCTCGGACAGCCTGACCCCCGGCCAGGAGGTCGTCAAGATCGTCCACGAGGAGCTGACCCGCCTGATGGGCGAGGGCGCCTCCAAGCTGGAGATGAAGGGCCAGCCCGCGGTCATCCTCGTCTGCGGCCTGCAGGGCTCCGGCAAGACGACGACCTGCGGCAAGCTGGCACGGCTGATCGCGCAGCAGGGCAAGCGCCCCGCGCTCGTCGCCTGCGACGTCTACCGGCCTGCGGCGATCCAGCAGCTCGTGACCGTCGGCGGCATGGCGGACGTGCCCGTCTACGAGCGCGGCGCGGACGCCGACCCGGTCGAGATCGCGACGTGGGGCATCGAGCAGGCCAAGCAGGAGGGGCGGGACGTCGTCATCGTCGACACCGCCGGCCGTCTGACCGTCGACACGGAGCTGATGGGCGAGCTCGTGCGCATCCGCGACGCCGTGCGTCCGTCCGACACGCTGCTCGTACTCGACTCGATGACCGGCCAGGACGCCGTCAACACGGCCCAGGCCTTCCAGGAGGCGATCGACTTCGACGGCCTGATCCTGACGAAGCTCGACGGCGACGCCCGCGGCGGCGCCGCGCTTTCGGTGCGCGCGATCACGGGCGTGCCGATCAAGGTCATCACCACCGGCGAGAAGCTCGACCAGGTCGAGGAGTTCCATCCGGACCGGCTCGCCTCGCGCATCCTCGGGATGGGCGACGTGCTGAGCCTGATCGAGAAGGCCGAGCAACTCGTCGACAAGGAGAAGGCGGAGGAGCTCGAGCGCAAGATCCGCAAGTCCGAGTTCGGCCTGGACGACATGCTCGAACAGCTCCACTCGATCCGCAAGATGGGCTCCCTGAGTTCCGTGCTCGGGATGCTCCCCGGCGTCGGCAAGCAGCTCAAGAACGCCAACGTCGACGACGCGCAGCTCGACCGGGTGGAGGCGATCATCCTCTCGATGACCCCGCAGGAGCGTCGCGACCCGCGCATCATCAACGGCTCGCGGCGCGCGCGCATCGCGGCCGGATCGGGGCGCACCGTGACCGAGGTCAACGCCCTGATCAAGCAGCACCAGCAGATGAAGAAGATGATGAAGAGCTTCGCCGGCGGCAAGGGGCGCATGCCGAAGCTGCCGCCGGGTATGGAATTGCCGCCCGAGCTGAAGGGGTAGGGTAGGATCCCGCCGTGGTCAAGATCCGCCTCGCACGCTTCGGCTCGAAGAAGAACCCGATCTACCGCATCGTCGTGGCCGACGAGCAGACGCCGCGCAATGGTCGGGCGCTGGAGTCGATCGGGCGCTACAACCCCCAGGTCGAGCCGTCGCTGATCGAGATCGACGAGGCCCGCGCCCGTCACTGGCTCAGCGTCGGCGCCCAGCCGTCGCAGCCCGTCCGGCGCCTGCTGCAGAAGCAGGGCATCGTCTAGCCGATGGGGGCCGCATCGCCCCCGAAGGACGTCCGGGAGCTCTGCGAGTACCTCGTCCTCGGCCTGGTCGATCAGCCCGACGCGGTCAACGTGACCGTCGAGATGACCGACGAGGCGATCGTGCTGCGCGTCATCGTCGCCCCCGAGGACCGCGGCAAGGTGATCGGCAAGGGCGGCCGCGTGGTGCGCGCGATCCGCAGCGTGGTGCGCGCGGGCGCCGTCAAGAGCGGCCGCCGCGTCCTCGTCGAGGTCGACGAGACCCCCGCCGCGGCATGACCGATCCGCATCCGTGGCGCCCCGCGCGCGTGCGCGTGGGAACGGCTGGGCGGCCGCACGGCCTCGACGGCTCGTTCCGGGTGGCCGACGCCTGTGGCTGGTGGCCGTTCGCGCCGGGCTCGACGCTGCTCGTCGACGGGGCTGAGCGGACCGTGGCCGCCGCCAAGGGCGACGAGTCGGCTCCGGTCATCGCGCTCGTCGGCGCGCGCGCCCGGACGGCCGCCCACGCCTTGCGGGGCGCCGTGCTGGAGCTGCCGCGGGAGGCCCTGCCCGAGCCGGACGAGGACGCCTACTTCCGCTTCGACCTCGTCGGCTGCACGCTGGTCTGGCCCGATGGTCGCGAGCTGGGGGTGGTGGAGGCCGTCGAGGACGGCGTCGCGCACGACCTGCTGGTGGTCGGGGAGCGGCGCGTGCCGTTCGTGGCCGCGCTCGTGCCCGCGGTCGACATCGCGGGTCGGCGCATGACCCTGGCCGACGGGTTCGACCCCGAGGCCGTCGAATAGGGTCACAATCCCCGCGTGCCCCTCTCCCTCGACATCCTGACCCTGTTCCCCGGCTGGTTCGGCTGGCTCGGGGAGGAGCGCCACGTGCGGAACGCCGTCGAATCGGGCGCGCTCGCGCTCGGGGCGCACGACATGCGCGCCTTCAGCGAGCTGCCGCACCACGCGGTCGACGACACGCCGTACGGGGGTGGGGCGGGGATGGTGGTCCGCGTCGACACCACCGTGGCGGCCGTGGAGGGCGTGTACGGCCGGTCGCTCGACGAAGTGCGCTCGGCCCGGCGGATCGTGGCGATGGACGCGCGCGGGCGGCGCCTCGACGACGCCTACGCCCGCGAGCTCGCGGCCTGCGACGCGGTGACGCTCCTGTGCGGGCGCTACGAGGGCTTCGACCAGCGCGTGCTCGACCACGTGGCCACCGAGACCCTGTCGATCGGCCCGTACGTCCTCGCCGGTGGCGAGGCGGCGGCGATGGTCGTGGTCGACGCCGTCGTCCGGCACCTGCCGGGTGCACTCGGCGACGAGGAGTCCGCCGAGGAGGAGTCGTTCGCACCCGCGCTCGAGGGTCGTCCGGAGTACCCGCACTACACGCGGCCGCTCGAGTTCCGGGGCTGGGGGGTGCCGGAGATCCTGCGCTCCGGCGACCACGGCGCGATCGCGGCGTGGGGGG
>JBMTER010000109.1:0-5537 GCA_049433345.1 Gaiellales bacterium
GGACGGGGAGGAGAGCGGCCGCGGCCGCCTCGACCTCGGCGGCGAGCGCCTCGAGGTGCGCTGGCTCGAGCTACCGGGCCCCGAGGCGCCGCGGATCGACGACGTGCCCGGCGCGACGTCGGGTCTCGAACCCGACGGCGCGGGTGGCGGTACCTGCTCGTTCGCGATCGCCGGGACCTTCGAGTCGTACCTCGCGGCCGTGATCGAGTTCGTGAAGGCCCTGCACGCCCGCCGCGGCGAGCGCGTCGCCGACATCTGGTTCACCGCGCTGATGGGAGCGCGACTGCCCGTCGCCGCCGCCTACCCGACGAGCGGCACGCTGACGGCGACGGCGGAGGTCGAGCGCCTCGTCGGCGGCCGACTCCAGACCCTCAGCCTCGTCGACACCACGGGGCGGGGCGCACCGCCCCGCTACCAGATCTGCTTCTCTTGCGTCATCGAGGCGTAGACGACACCGACCAGCCACGGAGGCCCGGACCATGACACGCGAAGAGGCGCTCGCCGCCATCACGAAGGCGCTGACGGAGACCGTCGGATCGGTTGACGGGGACGTCACCGAGGACACCGACCTCGTCGCCGACGGCATGCTCGACTCGCTCGACTCGATGACGTTCCTGTTCGAGCTCGAGAACGGCCTCGGCACCAAGCTCGAGGCGATCGACGAGACCTACGAGGACTTCCGGGTCGGGGCCCTCGTCGACATCGTCGTGCAGGCGGCGGGCTAGGCCGGGGCGCGGCGAGGCCGGGAGGGGGACCGCGGGGGCGTGCTCGCCACCATCCAGATCCTCGTGCTCGTCACCGTCACGGCGAGCCTCGCCTACTGGATCCTGCCCGCGGGCTGGGTTGAAGGCCGACGCGCCGTCCTGCTCGCCACCTCGGGCCTCCTGATCTACATCTGGAACCCCGAGACGCTCCTGATCGCCGTCCTGACCGCGCTGCTCGCGTGGCTCCTGTACGCCCTCAGCCGCCGCCATCCGCGCTACAGCTGGCTGCCGTGGCTGGTCGTGCTGCCGCTCGTCGTCAACGCGATCGTGCCGCTCGGCGAGCTGATCCCGCTCCCCGTCGGCAGTCCCCGCAGTCCGCTTCTGACCAACCTCGCCACGCTCGGGCTGTCCTTCTACACGTTCAAGCTCTACGTGTCGATCAAGCAGGGCCTCAAGCTCGGGCGGCTCCCGTTCCGCGAGGTCATCACGACCACGCTGTTCTACCCGGCGTTCCCGATGGGTCCGATCGACGCCTCGCAGAAGTTCGACCACGCCGCGCTCTCGCGTGATCCCGACGTGCGCCGCTGGGTGATGGGCATCGGCCGGATCGGGATCGGCGTCGTCAAGGTGTTCGTGGTCGGGGCATGGGTCAAGGGCACGCTGTCGGTCGAGCTGTTCGGGGTGCCGATGGAGAGCGTCTACGCGGAGGGCTGGGACACCCCGCTGCACGCGCTCGCCTTCGCCTTCGTGTCCTTCCTCTACCTGTACGTCAACTTCTCGGGCTTCACGGACATCGCGATCGGCTCGGGCTGGATGTTCAACCTGGACCTGACCGAGAACTTCCGCTTTCCGCTGATCGCCCACTCGATCCAGAACTTCTGGCAGCGCTGGCACCTGTCGCTCTCGCGGTTCATCACGGCGTACATGTTCAAGCCGATGCTGCGGCGCACCGGGCGCACGACGCTGTCGCTCGTCGTCACGTTCACGCTGATCGGCCTCTGGCACGAGGTCTCCGTCGGCTACGTGCTGTGGGGCCTCGGGCACGGCTCGGCGCTCGCCCTGACCACCTGGTACCGCGGACTCGGACGCGCGCGCCTGCCCCTGCCCGGCCCGGTCCGCACCGTCGGCGGCATCGTCGTCACGATCACCTTCGTCAGCATCCTGTCCACCATCGCCAACCAGCCGTCCAACCGCGACCTCGCCCGCTACGTGGCGTCCTTCTTCGGAGTGCATCTGTGAGCCGGAATCCCGATACCCCGCCCGCCCTCGGTCGTCACGCCCACGAGCTCGGCCAGGCGGTGGCAGCATGGGTCGTGGCCCACCAGCTGCTCGTCTACGTCGTCCTCGGCATCGTCGCCTGGGTGCTGGTGGCGCTCAACTACCCGCTCGAGTCGCTGACGCCCGTCTACGCCAACTACTAGGGAGCCGATGAGCCCCAGCCGCCGCCGACTGATCCAGCTCGCCTGCGCCCTCGCGCTGCTGGTGGGCCTCGGCGGCGTCTTCGCGCTGGTGGCGTGGTCCGACCAGCCGAACGTGCGCTACGCCTCGCTGCGCTGCATCTACCGCGAGATCTACCACGAGCGGGGCCCCGTCGACATCGTCGTCGTCGGCACCTCCCGTACCAAGTGGGGCGTCTCGCCGGAGGCCGTCTCCGAGGTGGTCTCCGACGGCCGGGACCCGGCGAAGGTGGTGCTCAACATCTCGCGCAGCTGGCGCGGCACGAACCAGATGCTGCAGCAGCTCGCCGACGTGCAGGCCGAGCGGGGCATCACCACCGCGATCGTGGTCGAGTACTCGCGCGAGGGCGATGTCGTCGCCACCTCGCAGCGCTACTACGACTACTACCCGGACCACGCCGCGGTCGTGCCCGTCGGCACCTTCTCCGACGACCCGTCGTTCAAGCCGCGCGAGCCCGCCTATCTGCGCGCCCGTGACCTGCTCGACCTCGGCCAGGCGCGCATCGACTACGCGCTCGACCGGCTGATCACGGGCAAGGCGGCCAAGAACGAGGTGATCCCGGTCGACGAGCGGCCCGCGGGCGACTCCGGAGGCTGCACCGGCAAGGACCGCCCGCTGCGCCAGAAGGCCCTGGACGACTGGGCCGCGCGCACCACGAAGCGGCTCGGCCCGTGGGAGCAGCGCGAGCCCGTCGGCTACCGGATCGGCGCGATCAACAACGACGCCCAGCGCGAGTCGATCCGCCGCATCGTCGCCTTCGGCGAGGAGCACGGCATCGACGTCTACTTCGTGCTGATGCCCCGCTACTACGACTCGCCGACGAAACAGGACTACCTGGACCGCTTCGAGGACGCGTTCGGGGCGCCGTTGCTGGCGCCGCCGAAGGACGTGCTGCGCGAACTCAACGATCGCGGCTACTCGGATCCGAACCACCTCTGGGAGAAGGGCCGCCTCGCCTACTCCGAGTGGCTCGGCGAGCGGATCGCCGAGGGCTCCGGCCGCTAGCCCCGGCCGCGTTCGAGCGGCACGTACGGATCGACGTAGACGCCGGAGCAGGTCGTCTCGCGGGCGGCGGGGGCGCGCAGCTGGACGAAGAAGCGGGCGAAGACGCGGTCGACGCAGTCGATGCCGCGGCCCCACATCACGTGCGCGCCGCCGTTCGTGGTCAGGAGATGCCCGTCGGCGAGGCGCGCGGCGACTGCGCGTGCCTGGTCGATCGGGGTGATCGGGTCCGCCGTCGCCGTCGACACGAGCACGGGCACGCCGGGCAGGACGAGCGGCGCGGGCCGCTCGGGCCCGGGCTCGGGTGCCTCCCACCACACGCACGGGTAGTCGCTGAGCGCGATCGTCTCGCCGATCAGGGGGAAGCGCACGCCGACGGCCGTCGCGTCGGCCAGGAAGGCCGCGCTGCGCTCGGCGTCCGCACCGGCGTAGTAGGCGTAGTCGCGGCAGTCGACCCCGTAGTAGACCGCGTCCGACCAGGCCGGATCGGGCTCGGGCGTCTGGGAGACCGGATCGATGCCGGTGGCGCTGTAGGCGCTCTCCAGCAGCGGCCAGCGGTTGCCGCGCCGCGCCTCGGCGAGCGCGGACAGGAGCGACGCGCGCCCGCGCGGGCTGTAGAGCGACGAGGATACGGCGGTGGCGAGGAGCCCGCTGGTCAGCTGGCGCGTCACGGGCCGTGGCGTCCCCGGCACGCGCACCGCGATCGGGCCGCGCTCGAGGCGCGCCGCGAGCCGCTGGTAGCTGCGCAGCGGATCGCCGCCGAGGTCGCGGCCGCACGCCGGACGGGACGCGCACGTGCGCAGCGTCGCGGTCAGCACGCTCTCGAAGCCGCGCGCCGAGCTCGCCCAGAACTGCGGGCCGGTGAGGGTGAGGTCGACGACGCCGTCGATCGCCATCCGCCGTACCGCGTCCGGGTGGGCGGCCGCGTACGTCTGCACGTACTGCGTGCCGTACGACTCGCCGTACAGGTAGAGCCCCGGCTCGCCGAGGGCGACGCGAAGGTCCTCGAGGTCCTCGATGGCCTGGCTGGTGCCCAGGTAGGGCAGCAGGCGGGTGGAGCGCAGCTCGCGCGCGCAGGCCCGGGCGAAGGCGCGCCCGGACCGCTCGACCGTGGCCTCGCTGAGCACGGCGCGGGCGGCGGCCCTCGGGCAGGCGAGCGCGCCGCTGCGACCCATGCCGCGCTGGTCGAAGAACACGAGGTCGTAGCGCCGCAGCATCCCGGCGGGCATCGATTCGGTGTAGGGCTCGGCGGCGAGGATGCCGCTCGAGCCGGGGCCGCCCGTGGCCGTCACGAACAGCCCGCGGCTCGCGCCATCGGCGGGACGCACCGCGAAGACGACACGTGTCGTGCGCCGCTCCGCCGGGTCGAAGTGATCGAGCGGGACCGTCAGCGTCACGCACGTGAACTCGCTGCCGCCGAAGCAGGGCCGTCCGTCGAGCGCGTCGAGCCGCCCGGCGACGCCCCCGGCCGCGTTCGCCGGTCCGAGCGCGAGGAGCGCCGTGCAGAGGGCGGCGAGGAGGAGCAGGCGGCGGCGCATGCGGGCAGTATCACCGCTCTCCGGAAGCGTCGCAGCGGGCGCGTGGACGGAGCCGTTCTGTAGCCTGCCGCGCATGGAGGGGGCGCGTCGCACCGGCAACCCGTGGCTGTCCCTGGTCGGAATCTGCGCCGTCACCGCGCTCGTCTGGACGACGGCGTCCGACATCTCGCTGGCCCTGCCGACGATCGCCCGCGAACTCGGCGGCTCGATGGACGTGCTGCAGTGGGCGGTCAACGGGTACTTCCTCGCCGGCTCGCTGATCATCGTCGGCGGCAAGCTCGGCGACATCTACGGGCGCCGGCTCGTGTTCGCGCTCGGGACGCTCCTGGTCGTCGCCGGATCCGTGGTGGCGGGGCTCGCGCCGGGCGCGCCGCTGCTGATCACGGGCCGCGTGATCGAGGGCGTCGGCGCCGCGCTGATCCTGCCGACCGCGCTCGCGATCGTCGCGGTCTCCTTCGAGGGGCGTCGTCGCGACACCGCGATCGGCGCGTGGATCGCCACCTGCTGGGGGGCGCAGGCGGTCGGGCCGCTGGTCGGCGGCGTCCTGATCGCGGCACTGTCGTGGCAGTGGATCTTCTGGATCAACCTGCCGATCGCGACGGCCGCCCTCGCGCTCGTGTGGCTGACCACGCCGGAGACCCGCGACGCGGGGACGGAGCGGGGGATCGACGTGCCCGGCGTCGTCACGCTGGTCGGCGGCATCGGCCTGATCTCGTACGGCTTCGTGCAGGCCGATACCGCCTCGCCGCGCGAGCTCGGCGTGATCTTCGCCGCGGCGATCGCCCTGCTCGGGGCGTTCGTGGTGATCGAACGCCACGCGCGCAACCCGGTCGTG
>JBMTER010000110.1:0-5529 GCA_049433345.1 Gaiellales bacterium
GAAAGCAGCGCCCGCCGGAATCTGGCAATCCTCGACCGCGTCCTGGATCAATATCCGCGGCACCTGTTTTACCGCCACGCCGAGCACGTTCGCCTAGGCAACGTGGACGCCGCCCGCGCCGAGGGCGCGCGCGGCTGCGCGCACCTGGTCCTCGTCGAGCGGCACCAGCACCTCGCCCGACGGCGGCACGATGCGCTCGTCGACGACGTGGCGGTGGCGGCGCTGCGCGAAGGGGCGCGCCTGCCACGGGATGTCCTGCACCACGCTGTAGTGCTGGGGGCGCTGGTGGCGGCCGATGTGCGGCACGTCGCGGAAGCCGCGCGTGGTGATCATGCCGACGCGCGCGCCGTCGAACTCGAGCACGGCGTTCGTGGCCACGGTCGTGCCGTGGAAGACGCCGGTCACCTGGCCCGGCTCGATGCCGGCCTGCGCGCACAGCTCGCGGATGCCCTGCACCATCGCCTCGTCGGGCGCGGCCGGGGTGGAGGGCACCTTGTGCACGTGCACGCTGCCCGCGTCGGCGTCGAACAGCATCAGGTCCGTGAAGGTGCCGCCGATGTCGACGCCGATGACGCGGCTCATGCCCGTCCCTCCCGGGCCCAGGCCGCGACGAGGCTCGCGGGGCAGCCGACGAGCTCCTTCGGCTCGGGCGCCTTGAACGCCTTCGCCTTCGACGTGGTGACGCCGTAGGCGACGAGGCCCTCGACGAGCGGCACCGCGCAGGAGGTGCCGTCGAGGACGGGCACGCCGAGCGCCTCCTGCATCGCCTTGTCGATCGGGCCGAGGCCGGCGCAGCCGAGCAGGATCGCCTCGGCGCCGTCCTCGTCGATCGCGAGGCGCGCGTGCTCGACGATCAGCCGCTTCGTGCGCTCGAGGTCGGCCTCGATCTCGAGCACCGACAGCGGCGTGCAGCGGATCGAGGCGCAGCGCTCGGCCATGCCGGCTCGCTGCACGGCCTCGGCGAGGAACGGCTCGACGCGCGGGATCACCGTCACGATCGACCAGCGGTGGGCGACGAGGCTCGCGGTGTGCATCGCGGCCTCGGCGATGCCGACGACGGGGACGTCGGCGACCTCGCGGCAGGCGTGGAGGCCCGGATCGCCGAAGCAGGCGATCACGTAGCCGTCGTACTCGCCCTTCGTGCGGGTGACGAGCTCGAGCACGTGGTAGGCGGCGATCGCCTCGTCGGCGAAGCCCTCGATCGAGCGCGGCCCCGCGTCGGGGCTCGTGCAGACGATCTCCGTGTCGGGTCGCGCCACGGCGCGCGCCGCGTGGGCGATCTCGTCGGTCATCGCCTGCGTGGTGTTCGGGTTGATGACGAGGATGCGCGTCACAGCCCGAACCGCTCCCGCGCCGACTCGCCCGCGTCGATCTGGATCAGCACGCACTCCTCGAGGCATTCGGCGTCGTGGCCCGGCGGCAGCACCACGACCTGCCCGGCGACGACCTCGAGCTCCGTGCCGTCGGGCCACCAGACCCGTAGCCGGCCGCGCTCGCAGTAGCCGATGTGGGTGTCCGCGCAGGGCGCGGGCTCGAAGTCGCGGCTGTGCAGCCAGCCCGTCGGGTAGACGGCGCGGGTGACGGGCACGGCACCGACGACGATCGTGTCCTTGCGCACCCCGGCGACATCGCGCGCCTCGTCGGGCGCGGCGAAGGAGCGCGCGAGCGCGCGCTCGGGGCCGAGTGCCGTCGCCATCAGGCCCCCTCCGGCGCCGTCTCCGCCATGTCGCGGACCACGGTCACGAGCCGCGGCACGAACGCCTCGATGATGCGCTCGCCGAGCTCGGGCGTGGCCCGCGTCGAGTCGCCGACCACGCCGGACTCGGTGATGTCGCGCAGCATGTCCATCGGCACGGTCACGCCCGGGCCCTTCGGCACGAGGCTGTACTTGCCGAGCGACGACCACGTGTGGCCCGCCGCCTTGACGGCCTCGCCGCGGTCCCAGGCGTCGCGGGTCGCGCGCTCCATCAGGACGCGCTGGCCGATCGCGAGCGCCAGCGACGTCTCCGCCTCCTCGGCGTGGATGCCGGGGCCCTCGACCGTGCCGACGACGTCGCCGGCGAGCTCCCACCACTGGGCGAGGAACACGCGCCGGCCCGTGGTCTCGAGGTAGTGGTTGACGGCCACCGTCAGGGCCGCCACGTTGCCGCCGTGGCCGTTGAGCGCGATCACGTTGCGGATGCCGTGGTGGTGCAGCGACTCGACGGCCTCCTTGAAGACCTGCAGGAACGTCGTCGTCGACAGCCGCATCGAGCCGGGGAACTGCATGTGGTACCAGGACAGCGTCACGTTGAGGGTGGGGGCGACGAGCACGCTCAGCCCGTCCGCCGCGGCCCGCTCGGCGACCCGCTCGGCGAGGCCGCGGGCGATGATGCAGTCCGTGTCGAGCGGCATGTGCGGTCCGTGCTGCTCCGTCGTGCCGATCGGCAGCAGCGCGGCGTCGACGCCGGCCCGGAGGCGCTCGTCGACCTCCTGCCAGGTCATGCGCTCCATCAGGTGGCCGGTCACGGTCAGCCGATCTCCGCGATCGCGCGGCCCGGCGAGCCGGTGCCGCGCACCCACTTGAGCGGGAAGCCGTAGAAGGCGAACTCGCCCTTGCCGACGAGCTGCTCGAGGTTGCACAGCCACTCGTAGTGGACGAGGCCGCGGTCGCGGCAGACGCGGTGCGACGGGAAGCCCTTCGTGCCGGCCTTGTCGGTGGAGGGGCCCTCGACGCCGTGCACCTTCGAGCCCCGGTCGGCCAGCCAGTGCGTGGCGGCGGCGGTCAGGCCCGGGTTCGACGTGCAGGCGCTCTTCTCCGGCCAGTGGCGGTTGTGCAGGCCCGTGTTGAGCAGCACGACGTGCTCGCCGATCTCGACGCCGGCCTTCGCCTCGGCCTCCTCGAGGTCGGCGACGTCGATGTCGCCGAGGTCGGGGATGTGCGTCAGGTCGAGGCAGACGCCGGTGCCGCGGAACCACTCGAGCGGGCACTCGTCGATCGTGGCCCCGCCGGGCCCGAAGTGGATCGGCGCGTCGACGTGGGTGCCGACGTGCTCCAGCATCGAGATGTAGTTGACCGCGTAGGTGAAGGGATCGCCCTCCTCGCCGAGCCCGGCGGCCTTGGCCTGCTCGTGGTCGACGTACGGCAGGATGATCGGGCTCGGGAAGAGCGCGTGCGCGGGCATCCCGTTCTCGATGCCGACGCTGAGGTCGATCAGCTGTCCCATGGTGTTCTCCTCTCGTCGGCCCGGCTCAGCAGGTGAGCGCGGGCTCCTCCATCGTCGCCTCCCAGGCGAGCGCGGCCGCCATCACGGTGGCGGCGTCGCGGCCCGAGATCATCAAGCCGTCGCGGGTCGTGCAGGACGGCCAGCCGAGGTGGTTGAAGGCGCGCGTGTACGGCGTCATCGCCAGGCGCAGCGCGAACGTCTCGGGCTCCGAGACGGGCGGCAGGTCGACCGGGATCGTCGGGTTGATCAGGATGTCGTGGGCGAGCTCGCGCTCGCAGCGGAAGCGGTAGGCCTCGAGGTCGCGCTCGGCCTGCAGGTAGGCGAGCGCCGTCATCTCGCGGCCGAACGTGAGCTTGGCCTGCAGGTCGGGCGAGTACTCGTCCCAGCGCGTCTCGATCAGCTCGCGGTGCGTGTCCGTCGCCCACGAGGCGAAGAGCGGGAAGAGCGCGTCGTAGTTCGGCAGCTCGGCCTCGACGACCTCGTTGCCCATCTGCGCCATCCGCTCGGCCGCCGGCGTCGGATGCAGGACGCCGATGCGCAGGCCCTCGAGGCGCGGGGCGGGGCGCTCCATGACGCCCATCGCCTCGAGCGCGAGCATGTTCTCCTCCATCGTGCGCGCCATCGGCCCGACGTGGTCCATCTGCCGGATCAGGGGGTAGCAGCCCGCGTCGGGGACCTGGCCCCAGGGGCCCTTCCAGCCGGACACGCCGCAGGCCGCCGACGGGATCCGGATCGAGCCGCCCGTGTCCGTGCCGAGGGTGATCGCGAACAGGCCCGCGGCGAGGCCCGCGGCCGACCCGCCCGACGAGCCGCCCGCGATCTTGCCGGGGTGGCGCGGGTTCTGGCAGGAGCCGTAGTGCACGTTCTGGGTCGTCACGCCCCAGGCGAACTCCGACAGGTTCGTCTTGCCGACGACGACCGCGCCCTGGTCGACGAGCCGCTGCACGGCGACGGCGGTCGTGCCGGGCACGTGGTCGGCGAAGTGCCTCGAGCCCGCCGTGGTGCGGATGCCGGCCGTGTCGAAGAGGTCCTTCGGCCCGAACGGCACGCCCGCGAGGAGGCCCTGGCGGCGGTGGCGCGGCATGGTGCGCGCGTCGTGCAGCGCCTCCTCCGCGCAGACCGTGATGAACGCGTTCAGGTCCGAGCGCTCCTCGATCCGGCGCAGGTGGTGCTCGACGACCTCCTCGGGGGAGACGTCGCCGTCGCGGACCGCCGCGGCGATCTGGAAGCACGACCAGTCGTGCAGGGGCAGGTCGGGGGTGTCGCTCACGGGGGCGTCGCTCCTAGCGGTCGGGGTGCTCCACGGCGTGCTCGGCGTCGGGGTCGAGCGTGGCCACGGGATGGTCGTCGGGGGCCTCGGCCTTCGGGTGGTTGACGATCGCGACGCCCGCCACGGTGACGGCCATGCCGAGCAGCGTCACGGCGCCCGGGATGTTGCCGCGCAGGATCTCGATCACGCCGGCCACCACGGGCGGCAGGAACGACCAGGCCATCACGCGGCCGGAGGGCCAGCGGGCGAGCGCGACGAAGAAGCAGACGTAGGCCACCAGCTGCGGGCCGAGGCCGAGGAAGGCCATCGAGGCCCAGAAGCCGGGCTCGGCCCACTGGGTGGCCGACGGGTCGCCCGACAGGAACAGGAACGGGATCAGCAGGATCGTGCCGCACAGGAACTGCGCCCAGGTGAAGCCCCAGAGGTCCGCCTGGATGTTCCGCACGCTCATCCAGCGCACGACCACGCTCGAGGCGGCGTAGCCGATGGCGCCGATCATCACGGCGACGACGCCGAATACGAACTCGCCGCCCGAGCCCGTCTGCGTCGGGTTCGAGAGCACGATCACGACGACGCCGGCGAAGCCGACCACGAGGCCGACGCCGCGCAGCAGCGCGATCCGCTCGTGCAGGGACACGCGGGCGAACAGGACGGCGAAGAAGGGCGCCGAGTTGAGCAGCACCGACGCGATCGCGGGACCCGCGTACTGGGTGCCGAGGCCGAGGCCGGCGAGCGACAGGGTGGTCGAGCCGGCGCCGACGAGGAGCGCGCAGAACCAGACCCGCCGCGAGCGGGGGATGGACCCTCCGAGCACCGGCATCAGGGCCAGCAGCAGGACCGTGGCGATGGCGGCGCGCAGGAACGTGATCGCGCCGGCGTCCGCGTACTCGAACGCGATGTCGGTCGCGTTGAACGCCGCGCCCCAGAAGAACATCGTGATGCCGAGCAGGATCGGCACCGGCACCCTGCCCAGGAACGAATCGGTCATGCCCCCTCCTCTCCGTGGGGTGGCCCCGCCCGCGGCGGGACCGGGATTCCCGGGGCCCGGCGCCC
>JBMTER010000111.1:0-5491 GCA_049433345.1 Gaiellales bacterium
GCGCCGTCGAGCGGGTCCCACTCGAGGGTCGACTCGCCGGCGGGCCGGCCGTCGAGCGTGTCCTCGCCGGGGTCGGCGGCGCCGGCGAGGGGATCGTCGAGGGGGTCCTCGCCGATGTCCTCGACGAGTCCCGCGGGCGCGGCCTCGTCGAGCTCCTCGAAGCCCGCGGCTGGCGGGCGCGGCGGCTCGGCGGCCACGGTCGGCTCGTCGGCGATGGTCGGCTCCGAGCCGAGCGTCGGCTCGTCGAAGGCGGCCTCCTCGGCGGGCGGCTCCCAGCCCCCCGGGCGCTCGCCGGTCTCGCCGAGCTCGTCCTCGCGGGTGACCGGCGCGGCGGGCGCCGCAGCCGCCGACGACTCGGCCTCGTCCGCGAACGGCTCCTCATCTCGTTCGGGGCCGTCGAGGCCCCAGATCTGCTCGCCGTCGTACTCGAGGCCGGGCAGGTCGTCGGGATTCCAGCCGTAGGCGCCGTACCAGGACGGCGCGGCCGGCCACGGCACCATCTTCGAGGAGACGTGCACCATCGACACGTCGGGGGCGTCGCCGCGCTCGAGCGCGAGCCGGTTGGCCGGGCTGACGTAGACGGTGGCGACCGTTCCGTCGGGACGACGCAGCTCGATCGCCTCGGTGCCGAGTCCGTGCTCGTGGGAGAAGAAGCAGAGGCCGGGGAAGCCGCGCGCGATCGGCGCGGGTGGGGCGTGGTCGGACAGCCGGTGCTCGACCCAGAGGATCTCCCACTCGACGGCGTCGAGCTCACCCGCGAAGGCGCGCAGCTCGCGCGGCGAGGCGAGGGTGGAGAGGGTCCGGCGCAGGGCGAGGATGCGGGCGCCGGCCGTCTGCAGGTGGTCGGCGGCCTCGGGGTCCTCGATGTCGCGGGTGGTCTCCTCGGTCAGCGCGGTGTGGCGCGCGGCGAGGGCCTCGAGGCGGTCGCCGTGGAACTCGCGCGCGGTCCAGATCGAGCCGCCGCGGCGGCGGCGGCGCTGCTCGTGCGAGCGGGCCCGCATGCGCAGCGCGACGAGGGCGATGCCGGCGACGAGGAGCCCGATCACCCCCCACATCCACCAGCGCGTGCCGCCGCCCGTGGCGTCGTCGGCCGCCGCGTCGTCGGCCAGGTTCGGCTTGGAGACGGCGGCGCTGAAGCTGGCGAGCGTGCCGACCGGATCGTCGGCGGCGGTCGCGCGGGTGTCGGTGATGGCCTTCTGGATGCGCTCGGCGGGGTAGGCGAGGGAGGCGCCGTTGAGCTTGCCGTTGACGATCAGCCCGACGGTCGCGTTGGGGTCGGTCGCCTCGAGCGCCTCGAGGACGCGGTTGGCGGAGGCCTTCGCGTTCGCGGCGCCCTTGACCGGCCGCTTCAGGATGACGAGGTAGAAGCCGGTCGTGTCCTTCGCGACGGCCGCGAGCGCCGCGCTGTCCGGCTGCGGCGTGATGCCGGGCTGCACGTAGGCGTTGCGGGCCTGGAGGGCCGTCGCTACCTGCTTGGCGGTCAGACGCTGCTGCGCGGCCGCCGTGCCCGCGACGGTCGCCAGCGCGACGGCGGCGAGCGCGAGGGCGGCGAGGACGCGGCGCATACGGAAGATGCTACCGACTCACCCGGGGGACCGCCCGAATGGCGCCTCGGGGTGATGTCAATCCTTCCAAAAAGATAACTTGATATTGAGGCACTGAGATTGTAGAGTGCGTCCACGCGCCACCCCGCCGCCGCGCGTGGCGCCCGCCTTCATCCATCCCAGTCCCAGCCCCAACGGAGGAACCCCCCATGGGCCGTGTCATCGGCATCGACCTCGGAACCACCAACTCCTGCATGGCCGTCCTCGACGGCGGCGACCCCGACGTCGTCGAGAACGCCGAGGGCGGCCGCACCACGCCGTCCGTCGTCGCCTTCACCAAGGACGGCCAGCGCCTCGTCGGCAGCCCCGCCAAGCGGCAGGCCGTCACCAACCCCGAGAACACCATCTTCTCCATCAAGCGCTTCATGGGACGAAAGTCCTCGGAGGTCTCCGAGGAGATGACGATCGTGCCCTACGAGGTCGTCTCCGGCCCGAACGGCGACGCACGCGTGATGGCCGACGGCACCGAGTACGCGCCGCCGGAGATCAGCGCCATGATCCTGCAGAAGCTCAAGGCCGACGCCGAGGCCAAGCTCGGCGAGTCCGTCACGGACGCGGTCATCACCGTCCCGGCCTACTTCAACGACGCGCAGCGCCAGGCGACCAAGGACGCCGGCAAGATCGCCGGCCTCAACGTGCTGCGCATCATCAACGAGCCGACCGCCGCCGCGCTCGCCTACGGCGTCGAGAAGGAGGGCGAGCAGAAGGTGCTCGTGTTCGACCTCGGCGGCGGCACCTTCGACGTGTCCGTCCTCGAGCTCGCCGACGGCGTCTTCGAGGTCAAGGCCACCGCCGGCGACAACCACCTCGGCGGCGACAACTTCGACAAGGCGCTCGTCGACTGGATGGTCGCCGAGTTCAAGAGGGACCAGGGCATCGACCTGGCCCAGGACAAGCTCGCCCTGCAGCGCCTCTACGAGGCCGCCGAGAAGGCGAAGATCGAGCTCTCCTCGGCCCAGACGACCCAGATCAACCTGCCGTTCGTCACCGCCGACGCCTCGGGCCCGCAGCACCTCGACATGCAGCTCAGCCGCTCCAAGCTGACCGAGCTCGTGCACGACCTGATCGAGCGCACCGTCGGCCCGACGAAGCAGGCCCTCGCCGACGCCGGCCTGAGCGCGTCCGAGATCGACGACGTGATCCTCGTCGGCGGCATGACCCGCATGCCCGCCGTCCAGGACAAGGTCAAGGAGATCACCGGCAAGGAGCCGCACCGCGGGGTCAACCCCGACGAGGTCGTCGCCATCGGCGCGGCCATCCAGGGCGGCGTCCTGCGCGGCGACGTCAAGGACGTGCTCCTGCTCGACGTCACCCCGCTCAGCCTCGGCATCGAGACCAAGGGCGGCGTGATGACGAAGCTGATCGAGCGCAACACGACCATCCCGACCCGCAAGTCCGAGGTCTTCTCGACCGCCGAGGACGGGCAGACCAGCGTGGAGATCCACGTCCTGCAGGGCGAGCGCGAGATGGCCGGCTACAACAAGACGCTCGGCAAGTTCCAGCTCGTCGACCTGCCGCCAGCCCCGCGCGGTGTGCCACAGATCGAAGTCACCTTCGACATCGATGCCAACGGCATCGTGCACGTGTCGGCCAAGGATCGGGCCACCAACAAGGTGCAGCAGGTGCGCATCGAGGGCGGCTCGGGCCTCACCGACGACGAGATCCAGCAGATGGTCAAGGACGCCGAGTCGCACGCCGACGAGGACAAGGCCGCGCGCGAGCTGGTCGAGGCCAAGAACACCGCCGAGGCCCTGCTCTACCAGACGGAGAAGACCGTCTCCGAGCACGGCGACAAGGTGCCGGACGACGTGAAGGCCCCGATCGAGACGGCCGCGGCCGACCTGCGCACGGCCCTCGAGGGCTCCGACGCGGAGGCGATCCGCCAGAAGGCCGACGCCCTCCAGCAGGCCTCGTACGCCCTCGCCGAGCACGTCTACAAGGACGCCCAGGAGGCCGCGGGCCCGAACGGCGCCGGTGCCGAGACGGCCGCGGACGAGCCCGACGAGGAGATCATCGAGGACGCCGAGGTCGTCGATCCCGACACGACGGCGCGCTCGTGAGCGCCACCGACCCGGCCGAGGAGGCCCTCCCCGTCGCCGACGGCGGGGAGGCGCCCGCCGCGCCGGACGACGCGATCGAGGACCTCGATCCGCTCGCGCGCGCCGAGCGCGAGCGCGATGAGCACCTCGACACCCTGCGCCGCGTCGCCGCCGACTTCGACAATTACAAGACGCGCGTCGCCCGCGAGCACGAGGAGCTGCGCGAGCGGGCCGCCGAGCGGCTCCTGCGCGACCTGCTCCCGGTCTTCGACGACCTCGAGCGGGCCCTGGCCGCGTTCGAGACGGCGGACAAGGAGGCGATCGCCGACGGGGTCGCCCTCGTCCACCGCGCGCTCTGGACGCTGCTCGAGCGCGAGGGCGTGGCGGAACTCGACCCGGCCGGCGAGGCCTTCGACCCGCATCGCCACGAGGCGCTCCTGTCGCAGCCCTCGGATCAGCCCGAGGGCACCGTGATCGAGGTCATCCAGAAGGGCTTCCTGCTCGGCGAGCGCGTGCTGCGCCCGGCCCGCGTGGTGGTCAGCGGGGGCGCGTCCTGAGCGGCCGCCGGACCAGCTTCGAGGCCGCCCCCCTGGGCGGCTCCGAGAAGGTCGCGACGGCGATCCTGTGGGCCGTCGTCGCGCTCGCGTGGCTCGGCTTCGGGGTGGGCCTGTCCGCCGGCGACGGTGTCCAGGCCGGTGCGATGATCACGGCCGCGCTCCTGCTCGCCGGGCTCGCCCTGGCGCTGCGCGCCGGCCAGCCCGTCGCCTACCGGCTCGAGGATGGCGCGCTCGTGGTCGAGCGCCGTCGCGGCGCGACCCGCCTGATCGGCCCCGTGCGCCCGCACGAGGAGGGCGCAGCCCTCGGCCTGCGCATCGGCACCGGCGGCGTCTACGGCCACCGCGGCCGGATCCGGCTCTCGAGCGGGGGCTGGGCACGCGCGCAGGCGACGAACGTGCGCCGCTCGGCGCTCGTGCGCGTCGGCCCGCATCCCGTCGTCGTGTCGCCGGCGGACCCGGCCCGCTTCGTGCGCGAGGTGCGCGATGCGTGACCTCTACGAGGTGCTCGGCGTCGCCCGCGACGCCTCGGCCGACGACATCAAGCGGGCGTACCGCGATCTCGCCCGCAAGCACCACCCCGACGCCAACCCGGACGACCCGAGGGCCGAGGAGCGCTTCAAGGAGGTCTCCGCCGCCTACGACACGCTGTCCGACGCGGAGAAGCGGCAGGCCTACGACCAGTTCGGGGCCTCCGGGGGGATGGGCTCCGCGGGCTTCGACCCGTCCGCCTTCCGCGACTTCGCCCACGACCGCGGCTTCGACATCTCCGACCTCTTCGGCGACCTCTTCGGGCGCCGCCGCGGCGGTCGCCCGCGTGAGCGCCGGGGGGTCGACCTCGAGACGCGCGTGACGCTGTCCTTCGACGACGCCCTGCGCGGCGCGCGCGTGACGGTGCCCGTCGACAAGGACGCCGCCTGCCGCGACTGCCGCGGGACGGGCGCGGCGCCCGGCACGCAGCGCGTCACGTGCCCCGACTGCGGCGGCTCGGGCGAGCGCCAGGTCAACCAGGGCTTCTTCGCGATCTCGCAGCCGTGCCTGCGCTGCGCCGGCCAGGGATCGGTGGTCGAGACGCCGTGCCCGGCCTGCCGCGGCACGGGTCGCGTGCGCCGCACCAAGAGGTACACCGTCCGCATCCCCGCCGGCATCGGCGCCGGCGCCCGCATCCGCCTGCGCGGGAAGGGCCGCGACGGCGCGGGCGGCAAGGAAACGGCCGGCGTTGGGCGCGACGATGGCGGGCGGCAGGTCGCGGATCAGGTCGAGGGTGGCCTCGATACAGGCCTCCTCGTGCTCC
>JBMTER010000112.1:0-5447 GCA_049433345.1 Gaiellales bacterium
CGGGAAGATCGAGGTGATCTCGACCGCGACGATGACCGTCACGAGGACGATCACCTTGTCGGGCAAGTTCGTGTCACTCGTCGCGGACCCTCGCGGTGGGTACCTGATCGTCTCCAACAACCAGGACAACCCCGGTCCCGCCTACAGCTCGGTCGACATCGTCCGCATCGCCGACGGTCAGCTCCTCGGCTCGGTCGCGCTCGGCACGAATCGCGGTAGCTACATCTACAACCAGATCGCCGTGAGTCCCGATGGGCGGACCGCGTACGCCGCTGACTGGGTGGGTGACGACCTCTTCGAGGTGTCGCTCGAGGATCCGACGAACCCGCAGTTGGTATCCGGGACTCCGACGTACGTCTTCTACGGGAGAGGAGTTGCCGTTTCTCCGGACGGTGCGCGCGTGTACGTGACGGTAGATCGGAGCCCCGCCAAGGTCACGGTCATCACCATGGCAACGCCCGGGGCGCCGACGGGTGCCGAGGCGACTGCCGGCGTCGAGAGTGCGACGGTGACGTGGTCGGCTCCGTCGTCGGATGGCGGCGCTCCGGTCCTGTCGTACACCGTGACGGCCGTGGAGGATCCCGCGAAGTCGTGCACCTCGACGGCGACGCTGCCGGCCGCTCCGGCGCTGACCTGCACGGTGTCCGGGCTGACGGCCGGGTCGTCCTACTCGTTCGTCGTCAAGGCGCGCAACGGGATCGGCGACGGGTCCGCCTCTGCGGCGTCGAACGCGGTCGTCGCGCGTGCGCGCGCGGCTGCGGATTCCGGTTCGGCCGCCTCCGGTTCGGCCGCGGCCGATTCGGGGTCTGCGGCGACTGCGGGCACGCGCTCGACCGTGCGCGTGGTCTCGGCCGGGCAGGCCAGTCGATCGGTCGTCCTGCGCGTGCGCGTGTCCGGTCCCGGGCGCGTGACCGTCGCCGGCACGGTGGCGCCGAGCAAGGACGGCGGCGCGCGCCAGCGGATCTGCAGCGGCACGCGGGCCGTCAAGCGGGCGGGCACGGTGCTCGTCACCTGCCGGCTCAACCAGACCGGCCGCGCGCTGCTCGCCGCGTCGAATCTGCGGGTGCGCCTCGGGGTCGCCTACCGGCCCGTCGAGGGCGCGGCGCGGACGGCGACGCGAGTCGTCCGGCTCGTGCAGACCGGCGGCCAGCCGGAGCCGGTGACGGGCTAGGGCCGCCCGTGGGGCGCCCGGGCTCCGGCGGGTCCGCCCCCGGAGCGCCTCAGCAGGGCAGGAGGCCCTCCACGAGCTCCTCCTGGCCGTCGACCTCGCGACGCACCCAGCGGCCCTGGTCGTCGTAGTAGATCTGGCCGACGCGCAGGAGCTTGGGCGCGTAGCAGTGGATCGTGACGCCGGGCTCGCCGTCGCCGTAGCGGATCACGTGCATGACACCGGGGCCGCCACCGGTGGTGCCGCCGGCGTCGAGGCGCACGCTCTGGCGGCCGTCGGGGCCGTTCCAGGGGCGGTCCTCGTAGACGGCGCCCTGCACGCAGGTGACGCCGAAGGACGACTCGCAGTGGTCGTGGAAGCCGGTGGTCTGGCCGGGCAGCCAGGAGATCGCGTAGACGTCGACCTCGTCGCACTCGTGGACGGCGGTCCAGTGGCGGTTGACGCCGTCGGCGGCGTCGACGACGGGCTGCCAGAGCGGGCGCTCGGCGCCGAGGGCGAGGGCCAGCTCGCCGAGGCGGTAGGTGCCGTCCTCGTTGCGATGGCGGCGGACGATCTCGTGGGTGTCGATGGCGCTGACGGCCACGGGGCTGCTCCTCCCGGTGAATCGATTCACCGAAGGGTAGCGACCACGCCGCCCGCCGGCAACCCGCACCGCGGCTCAGCGCCGGTCCGGAGCGGGCGCAGCCCCCGACGCGGCGCGCAGGACGGCGTAGGCCCCGCTCGCGACGATCAGGAGCGCGCCGACGACCGTCCAGGCGGTCGGCACGTCGCCGAAGACGACGAAGCCCCACAGGGCCGCCCACAGGAGCGCCGAGTACTCGAGCACCCCGATCCGGCCGGGGCCGCAGGTGCGGTAGGCGTGCACGATCAGGGTGCTGCCGATGCCCGCGATCGGCCCGCACAGGGCGAGCAGCAGGAAGTCCCCCGTGGTCGGCACGGCCCAGGGGCGCAGGAGGAAGGCGAGGCTGCCGGTGTCGGAGCCCGTCTGCGCGAGCGGGGCGAGGAGCGCGGAGATGGCGAGGGCCCCGACGAGGTAGACGGCGTTCTGCTGCCACGCGATCACGGGCGAGGGGATGCCGCCGCCGACGCGGCGGGCGACGAGCTGCCCCGTCGCGTAGAAGGCCGCCGCCACGACCGGCAGGGCGATGGCCCACGAGGTCTCGTTCGACGGGTGCGCGATCACGAGCACGCCGCCGAAGCCGACGAGGACGGCCGCCCAGCTGCGCCAGCCCGGATGCTCGCCGGCGATCAGCCCCGACAGCGCGACCATGAACAGGGGCGCCGTGAACCAGAGCGCGACGGTGGTGGCGAGCGACAGCTCGGCGAGGGCGAGGTAGAAGGAGGCGTAGGCGGTCAGCATCAGGAGGCCCCGGCCGATCAGGGCGCCGGGCCGGTGGCGGCGCACGAGGCCGAGCCCGCCGGCGTTGACCACGAGCAGCGTGAAGATCGGCAGGGCGAAGACGGCGCGGAAGGCGATCGTCTCCGCGACGGGGTACGCGTCCGAGACGCCCTTGATGATCGGGTCCTGGATCGAGAAGAGCGCGATGCCGACGAGGAGGCCGACCATCGCGCCGCGCGTCCGGTGCAGCGTCGCCGGGACCGCGATCACGCCGGCGACCGTCCCGCGGCGGCCCGCGTCATCGCGTAGGCGCCGCTCGCCACGATCAGGGCGGCGCCGACGATGGTGGCGGCGTCGGGCACCTCGCCGAAGACCAGGAACCCCCACAGCGTGGCCCACAGGAGCGCCGTGTACTCGATCGTGGTGACGGCCCCGGGCGGCGCCTCGCGGTAGGCCTTGGTCAGCAGGATCGTGCCGCCGACGGCGATCGGCCCGGCGAGGGCCATCAGGAGCAGCGCCTCGGGCGTCGGCCACTGCCAGGCGCGCAACAGGAACGGCAGCGCGCCCTCGCCGCCCGTGGTCGCCCACGGCGCCGCGACGAGCGCGAACAGGGACGCCCCGACGAGGTAGACGGAGTTCTGGTGGAACGACATCACCGTGGCGGAGGCCGCAGCGCCGACGCGTCGCGCCACGAGCTGCCCCGATGCGTAGCAGGCGGCCGAGGCGAGGGGCAGGA
The DNA here is from genome assembly GCA_049433345.1 of Gaiellales bacterium. GTDB lineage: Bacteria > Actinomycetota > Thermoleophilia > Gaiellales > F1-60-MAGs149 > F1-60-MAGs149. Next base: position 3,244 of record JBMTER010000112.1, read on the forward strand.
GCGCGGCCCAGCCGAGCCCTCCGCCGACGGGCTGCGCGATCACGACGGCGCCCGCGAAGCCGACGGCCACGGCCAGCCAGCGGCTGCGCGACTGCCGCTCGCCGAGGGCGAGGGGGGAGAGGGCGACGACCCACAGGGGCGCCGTGAAGTAGAGCGCCACGACGTTGGCGAGCGGCATCTCGGGGAAGGCCAGGAAGTAGCAGGTGTAGGCGACCATGAAGATCAAGCCGCGGGTCATCAGGATCAGCGGCCGCCCGCGCCAGACCGAGCGCACGTCGCGGGCCACGACGAGCAGCGCGACGAAGATCGGCAGGGCCGCGATCGAGCGGATCACGATCGCCTCGGTGACCGCGAACTCCTCCATCACCGACTTGATGATCGGGTCCTGGAGAGCGATGATCGCGACGCCGAGCGCGAGGATGCCCATCGCCCGACGCGTCGACCCCCTCGTCGTCGGCGCGCTCACGGCATCACCCTACCGGCCGCGGGCGCCGTCTCCTGCCCCATCATGTCGTACGTGGATACGACTGAGTACGAGGCGCGGGCGGCCCGGGCCGCCCGCATCGAGGACCTGTTCATGTGGCCGACGACGATCGCCGCGCTCCTCTGCCTGCCCGCCTTCCTGGCGCCCGTCGTCTTCGCGGATCCGGAGGTCAAGGACGTCTCGCTCGTCTGCGACTGGCTGATCTGGGGCGTCTTCGCCGTCGAGATGGTCGTGCTGCTGTGGGTCACCCCGGATCGTCGCGCGTTTTTGCGCTACCACCGGCTGATGGCGTTCATCCTGATCGCGGCCTTCCCGGGCTTCGCGATCGTGTTCGCGCAGGCGCGGCTGGACGGTCTGACGCCGGCGCTGCTCCTCGTCCAGAAGCTGATGAAGCTGGCGAAGGTCGACCGGCTGATCCGCAAGCGCGAGGTGCACACGCGCGTGCCCGGCGGGCGCTGGCTGATCGTGGCCCCGGCGATCGTGGCGGACGCCCTCGTCTGGCAGCGGCTCGGCGCGGTCACCGCGATCACGCTGGGGGTCGCGCTCGTCCTCGCCCTGATCGGCCGGGGGCGCCGCCCCGACCCGGCCGCCGTCGCGCGGCTGCGCGCCGGCATCACCGAGGCCGGCGGGACGGTCCTGCGCTCGGGCCGCGCCTAGGAGGCGGCGGGGCCGATCACGGCCGGCGCGCCGTAGTGCAGGAGCGGCTGCGGCACCGCGACCGAGCCGTCCTCGCGCTGGTGCTGCTCGAGCACGGCGATCACGGTGCGCGAGCTCGTGACGGCGGTGCCGTTGAGCGTGTGCACGGGCTGGGGACCGCCCGACTCGGGCCGGTAGCGGGCCTCGAGGCGACGCGCCTGGTAGTCGGTGCAGTTCGAGCAGGACGTCAGCTCGCGGTAGCGGCCCTGGCCGGGCAGCCACACCTCGATGTCGTACTTGCGCGCCGCGGACGCGCCGAGGTCGCCGGCGGCGATGTCGACGACGCGGTAGGCGAGGCCGAGGGCCTGCGCGATCGACTCCTCCAGCGCGAGCAGCCGCTCGTGCTCCTCCCAGGAATCCTCGGGGCGCGTGAACGCGAACATCTCGACCTTCTCGAACTGGTGCAGCCGGAAGATCCCGCGCGTGTCCTTGCCGGCCGCGCCCGCCTCGCGCCGGAAGCACGAGGACAGGCCCGCGTAGCGCAGCGGCAGGTCCCGCTCGGCGAGGATCTCGCCGGCATGCAGGGCGGCCAGCGGCACCTCGCTCGTGCCGACCATGTAGAGGTCGTCGTCGGCGAGCTGGTAGACGCTCTGGCGGTCCGTCGGGAAGAACCCCGTCTGGTACATCGCCTCCTCGCGCACCATCACCGGCGGCACGACGGGCGTGAAGCCGCCCTCCTCGAGCGTGGCGAGGGCCATCCGCGAGATCGCCCACCACAGCCGCGCGACGTCGCCGGTCAGGTAGCCGAAGCGCGACCCCGACGTGCGGGCGCCGCGCTCCATGTCGATGCCGGTGCCGGCGAGCTCGAGATGGTCGCGCGGCTCGAAGGCGAAGGTCGGCGGCTCGCCGACGCGCTTCAGCTCGCGTGCGTCCTCGTCCGTCGTGCCGAGCGGGATGTCCGGGTGGGGGAGGTTGGGCACGACGAGCAGCGCGTCGGTGAGGCGCTCGTCGAGGTCCTTCAGGGAGGCCTCGAGGCCGTCGAGCTGGTCCTTCGCCTCGCGCATCGCAGCCGACGCCGCGTCGG
>JBMTER010000113.1:0-5379 GCA_049433345.1 Gaiellales bacterium
GGAGCGGCTGCGCCGCTCGGCCGCCCAGTACTACATGGACATGCCGTTCTCGACCGAGCACCTCAACGCCGCGGTCCACGAGACGATCGCGGCCAACGCGCTGCCCTCCTGCTACATCCGGCCGCTGGTCTTCCGCGGCGCGGGTGAGATGGGCGTCAATCCGCTCAACTGCCCCGTGCACACGATGATCGCCGTGTGGTCGTGGGGCGCCTACCTCGGCGACGAGGCGATCAAGAACGGCATCCGCTGCATGATCTCCTCCTGGCGGCGGATCGGCCCGAACACGATCCCGGCGACGGCGAAGGCCTCCGGCCAGTACCTCAACTCGCAGCTCGCCAAGATCGAGGCGCTCAAGCACGGCTACCAGGAGGCGATCCTCCTCAACGAGGCCGGCATGATCGCCGACGGTTCCGGCGAGAACGTCTTCGCCGTCAAGGACGGCGTGCTCTACACGCCGCCGGTCAGCGCCTCGTGTCTCCCGGGCATCACCCGCCACGCGGTGATGGAGATGGCGCAGACGATCGGCGTCGAGACGGTCGAGCGCGACCTCACCCGCGCCGAGCTGTACTTCGCCGACGAGGTGTTCCTGACGGGGACGGCAGCCGAGGTGACGCCGGTCGCGTCACTCGACGACCACCAGATCGGCAAGGGCCCGATCACCCAGCAGATCCAGGACATCTTCTTCGCGGTCGTCCACGGCGAGCACGAGCTCTCCGCCACCTACCTGGAGTACCCGGCCTGACCGTGAGCGGCTCGCCCGAGCCGATCCCGATCGCCCGTCCCGACATCGGGGCGCGCGAGGAGGAGCTCGTCCTCGAGGTCCTCCGCAGCGGCAACCTGTCGCTCGGACCGATGGGGCCGCGCTTCGCACGCGCCTTCGCCGACTGGGTCGGGGTCCGGCACGCCGCGGCCGTCTCGAGCGGCACGGCGGCGTTGCACCTCGGCCTCGTGCGTGCCGGCGTCGGGCCCGGCGACGAGGTGGTCACCTCGCCGTTCTCGTTCGTCTCGTCGGCCAATTGCGCGCTGCACGCCGGCGCCGACGTGCGCTTCGCCGACATCGACCCGGTCACGTTCAACCTCGATCCGGCGGCGCTCGAGGCGGCGATCACGCCGCGCACGAAGGCGATCGTGCCGGTCCACATCTTCGGCCTGCCCTGCGCCATCGAGGAGGTCAACCGGATCGCGGAGCGGCACGGCCTCGCGGTCGTCGAGGACGGGGCGGAGGCGCTCGGCGCCGAGCGTCGCGGTGAACGGGTCGGGCGCCACGGCAACCCGGCGGTCTTCGCCTTCTACCCGAACAAGCAGATCACGACGGGCGAGGGCGGTATCGTCACGACCGACGACGACGAGGTCTACGAGGACATCCTCAGCCTCCGCAACCAGGGCCGCGCCGACTCTGGCGCCTGGCTCGAGCACGACCGGCTCGGCTGGAACTACCGGATGGACGACCTGTCCGCCGCCGTCGGCCTCGCACAGGTCGAGCGTCTCGACGAGATCCTGGGGCGCCGCGACGCGGTGGCCGAGCGCTATGGCGCCCTGCTCGCCGGGATGGCGGGCCTCGAGCTGCCCGCCGTGGTCGAGGGGGATCGGCGCTCGTGGTTCGTGTACGTCGTGCTGCTCGATCCCGCGGTCGACCGCAACGCCGTGATCGGCCGCCTCGCTGAGCGCGGCATCGCCACGAAGCCCTACCTGCCGTCGATCCACCTGCAGCCGTTCTACCGCGAGCGCGGCCACCGCGCGGGCGAGTGTCCCGTGTCGGAGGCGGTGTCGGCGCGGGCGCTGGCCCTGCCGTTCTTCGGCGCGCTGACCGCGGACCAGCAGGAGCGGGTCGCCGGCGAGCTCGCCCGGGTCCTCGCGGACCCGCCGCTTCGATAGGCTGGGGCGGATGCCCGCCCTCGTCGCGACACCCGTGGCGCAGTACGCCACGACGACGTCCTGGATCGCAGCGCCGGCCGTGGGACGGGGAGATCTCGCCTGGCTCGAGGTGAAGCGCGCCGACGGCTCTGCGCGCACGGTGGCCGCGTTCCGCGGTGATCGTCTGGTCCTGCGTGCCGCCGGGACGACCCGCACGATCGTCCACGAGGATTGCGATCCGGGGGACTGCGACATCGTCCGTGCGCCGGTGGCGGGCGCCGACGGCGCCTTCGCGTACAGCGTCGCGTTCCCCGGCGTCGCCGGGTACGTGGCGAGCGTCACGCGGAGCGGCGCGTCGAACGTGGTCGCGGAGGACATCAGCGATCCCGAGTTGATACGCGATCCGCACCTCGTGGCCACGACGGCCGCCGCGGTCGTCTGGGTCGAGGACGGCTCGATCCGGATCGCACCCGCCGTGGGCGGCACCGCGGCCATCCTCGTCGCCGCCGAGGCGACGGGTGGTGAGGTGACTGCGATCTCCGCCGGGCCGGCCGGCATCGCGTGGTCGGTCCGCCGCCCGGACGGCGGCACCGCGATCGTGGTACGCACCATCACCGGCGAGGTCGCGGTGCGCGCCGAGGAGTCCGCCGGCTCGAAGCAGCTTGCGCAACCGGTGCTGATGGACGACGGCGTCGTCGTGGCCCTCAGTCGCCGGATCGTACGTGGCCGCTACGCGGTCGACCTGATCGCGATCGCGGCCGACGGCGCTCGCCGGACGATCGCCGCGTCGACGCCGTTCGGCCGTGGCGGGGCATTGGAGGCTATGCGCCCGTCCGTGAGCGGCACCCGCGTGGCGGCGCGCCTGCGCGAGGGGGCGGGCGGCAGACGCGATGCGATCTGGGTGTTCGACCTCGCAAGCGGCGCCCGGCAGCGCGTGACCGCCGCCGAGCGCAGGCGGGAGCGGCTGTCGGATCCGAGCTTCGGGGGCGGCCGCCTCGTCTGGGCCAAGACCCAGTTGCGGGGATCGCGCCTCGTGCGGGCGCGGATCCTGTCTGCGGCCGTGCGCGGCTAGAACGGGGAGACGAAGAGGGTGACGGCGGTCCCCGGCGGGACCTTGCTGCCGCTGGATGGCTCGACCCGGAAGACCTTGTCCTGCGGCAGCAGCGCGCCGTCCGCGTTGATGCCCTGCGGGAGCAGGCCGGCCTGATCGAGCAGGGGCTCCGCCTCGGCGAAGGTGCGGCCGACGACCTGCGGCACCAGCGTACCGGTGTAGTCGCCGCTCGCCCAGATCGTCACGACCGCGTCGCGCGGTGCCAACTCGCCGGCTGCAGGGTCCTGCGAGACGACGCTGCCGAGCGGCATCCCGCGGGCGTCCTGCTGGTCCTGGACGACGACGCGGAAGCCGGCGGCCTGGAGTCGGGCGATCGCGGTCTCGGCCGTGCTCGGCGCGTCGTCGGAGGCGATCACGCCGGGGACGAGCACGTTCGGCACGCGCCGCGCGATGGCCAGCGTCACGACGGTACCGGGCACCACCGCGCTGAGCGGCGCCGGCGACTGCGCGACGACGGTGCCGGGCCGCTCGAACGGCTCAGCGGGGCGGTACTCGTAGCGCAGGAGCAGGCCCGAGCCGATCGAGAGGCTGTTGGCGCGCCGCTTCGTGGACGAGGTGAAGTCCGGAACGGGCACGAGGTCGGCGTCGCACGGCAGCACCTCCTGCGGCAGCCGGTCCAGCGCCCAGACGACCACCTCCGCGTACTCGCAGGCGGGATCCACGCGGAGTCCGGTCGCCGGGTCGATCGAGATCGGCACCGACTGCACGCCACTCGGATACGCCCAGTCCTCGGCCGGCTGGTTGCGCAGCGCAGCCTTCAGGAACGTCGACCACATGATGGCGGGGTAGGTGCCGCCGTAGACGGGCGTACCGTTGTACCCGCGGGCCATCGGCAGGGCGGGATTCTCGTAGCCGACCCACGTCGACACGGCGCGCTGCGGCGTCATTCCGACGAACCACGCGTCCTTGTAGTCGGTGGTGGTCCCGGTCTTGCCGGCGGCGGGTCGCCCGATGCGCGCGTTCTGGCCGGTGCCATCGGTGATCACGCTCCGCATCGAGTCGATCACCGTCAGCGCGTCTTCGCGGCTGACCACCTCGACGACCCGGGGCGCGTTGACGACCTTCGACCCGTCGGGGAACTCGATGCTGAGGATCGAGATCGGATCGAGCGAGGGGTCCTCGATGCCGGCGTCGGGGGTGTGGAACAGGATCGATCCACCGGTGCGCCGTCCCTCATTGGCGAGGGTCGCGTAGGCCTGGGCCATCTCGAGCGGCGTCACGCCGATGAAGAGGCCGCCGAGGCCGATCGCGGGCTGGCCGTCGTCGATCGGGGTCGTGATGCCGAGGCGTCGCGCGACGTCGGCGATCGGTGCCGGCTTGACCAGCCAGGTCAGCTGCGCGAAGACGGTGTTGTCGGAGACGGCCATCGCCTGCGGGATCGTGAGGTCGTCGCCGTAGTCGTTCTCGGAGTTCCTGACGTACCAGAACTGCTCGCCGCCGAGGTCGTAGAGGACCTTCTTGGAGCGGAACACCGTGGAGGGTCGGATGCCCTCCTCGAGCGCGGCCAGGTAGACGAACGGCTTGAAGGCCGATCCGGGCTGGCGGTGGGCGTTCGCCGGCACGTTGAACTGGTGCTTGACGGAGTAGGGCTTGCCGCCGGCCATCGCCTTGACCTGCCCGGTCTCCGGCTCGATCGACACGATCGCGCCCTGTGGGCCCGGCCTCGGCAGGGTGCGGGCGAGCGCGGTCTCGGCGATGCGCTGCTCGCGGGCGTCGAGCGACGTCATCACCTTGAGCCCGCCGCCGAAGGTCTGGCCGGTGCCGTAGCGGTTGACGAGCTGCTCGGTGATGAACTGGACCCAGTAGGGGAATGCCGTGCCGGGCTCGCGCACCTCCTCGCGGGATAGCGGCAGGAGGCGCCGGCTCTTCTCGATCTCGGCGGCGTCCGGATCGAGGAGGCCCTGCTCGGCCATCTGGTCCAGCACGATGTTGCGGCGGGACAGCGCGACCTCGGGGTTCTGCAGCGGATCGTACGTCGATGGCGACTTGAGGATCGCCGCGAGCAGCGCGGAGTCGGCCGGGTCAAGGGCGTTGGCGGTGGAGTTGAAGTAGAACTTCGACGCCTCCTCGACGCCGTACGTGTTGTGCCCGAAGTAGACCGTGTTGAGGTAGGCGGTCAGGATGCGGTCCTTGGACCAGCGCTGCTCGAGCTGCCACGCCAGTGAGGCCTCGCGCACCTTGCGCTCCACCGTCTGCTCGTTGGTGAGGTAGGTGTTCTTGACGAGCTGCTGCGTGATCGTGCTGGCCCCCTCGTTGGTGCCGGCGGTCAGGCGGTTGAACACGGCGCGCGCGATGCCGGGCAGGTCGACGCCGCGGTGGTCGTAGAAGCGGCGGTCCTCGACGGCGACGACCGCGTTCTTCATGTCCTGCGAGATCTCCTTGGAGCCGACGATCTTGCGTGACTCCGTGGAGCG
>JBMTER010000114.1:0-5321 GCA_049433345.1 Gaiellales bacterium
CCGGCGGTCTCGCGGATGCGGATCCCCGTGACGGCGTCGTCGCCGAGTACCTCATCGACGACGTAGCCGAGCTCCCAGGCGACCTTGGGGTTCTGGCGGGCCCGGTCGACCATCACCTTGGAGGCGCGCAGTTCCTCGCGACGGTGGACGATCGTGACCTTGGAGGCGAACTTGGTCAGGAACGTCGCCTCCTCCATCGCGGAGTCGCCGCCGCCCACCACGACGAGCTCCTGCTCGCGGAAGAAGGCGCCGTCGCAGACCGCGCAGTAGGAGACGCCGCGGCCCTGCAGGCGCGCCTCCGACTCGAGGCCGAGCTGGCGGGCGGTGGCGCCCGTGGCGACGATCACGGCGTGGGCGCGGATGGTGCCGCCGATCGTGTCGAGCTCGTGCGGGGAGGTGATCGGGTCGTCGGAGAAGCGGACCGCGGTGACGTCCTCGGTGCGGTACTGCGCCCCGAAGCGCTCGGCCTGCGCGCGCATGTGCTGCATCAGCTCGGGGCCCATGATGCCCTCCGGGAAGCCGGGGAAGTTGTCGACCTCGGAGGTGATCATCAGCTGACCGCCCGCGGCGTAGCCCTCGACGACCACGGGGGACAGGTCGGCGCGGGAGGCGTACAGCGCCGCCGTGTAGCCGGCGGGCCCGCCGCCGATGATCGCGATCTCGTGGGTGTCGTCGTCAGCCATGCCGGGTCCGTTTCGTCGTCTGCAGTCGGGTGAACGCCGCCGGGTGCGCCGGCATTCCGAGCCTCATTGTGGCCGATCGGGCGGCGGGGGCGCAGCGCCCGGCTCGTCGGCGCGCTCGGCGCGGAACCACTCCTGGCAGCGCTCGCACCAGGTCGTGTCGTCGGCGCCCTGATGGCCGAAGAACGAGCCGACGGGCTCGCCGCAGAACGGGCAGAAGCGCGGTCGCTCGTCGTCGGTCACGCGGCTAGTGGGCGTCGCCCGTGTAGGGGTCGGACAGGGGTGCGCCGTTGCGGAACAGCGACGCCACATGGATCACGACGTCCTTGCCGGGCATCGCCAGCACCTCGTGGACGCTACCCGCAGGCTCGACGACGGAGAGGCCGGCGCGGATGACGTACGTCTCGCCCGGACGGATCAGCCGGACGAGGGGCGGGGCACCCCCGGCGGCGGCCGGCCGGACGACGCGGACGGGCCTGCCCTGGATCACGTGGTAGCGCAGCCGGCCCTGCTCGATCGCGGCGATCTGCGTGCCCTGGTGGTAGTGGGCGGCGAGCGGCGTGTTCGCCGGGATCGTGACGCGCTGCAGGTACAGGGTGCGGCCCTTCGCGCCCTGGGGGTTGACGCTCTGCGCGAGCAGCTCGCGGACGGGCGTGCCGGCCCGCACGAGCGCCGCGGTCGCGGTGGCTCCGCCGACGGCACCCACGGCGAGCACGGCGAGGAGGAGGGAGGTTCGGCGGAGGGCGGGGCGCATGGGGCGGCCTTTCGTCGGCATCGGCAGGCGAACGCTAGTCGACGGGGTCGGGTGGCCCGTCCCAGGCGAGCACCCGCAGGTCGTCGCCCTCGACGCGGATGCGAGCGCGGATCCGGTGCGGCTCGGATGCCGGCCCGAGTCGCGACAGGCGCGCGTCGGGGGCGAGCGCGAGGTCGGGCGGTGCGACGGCGCGGCGGGCCGCGGTCACGCCGTCGCCGGCGATCGGCTCGCCGCCGGGATCGTCGAAGGCGGCGACGTGGACGATCACGTCGTAGAGATGGGCCCCATCCGCGTCCTCGAAGCGCTCCTCGAGGATCGCCACGTGCCTGCCGCCCGTGGCGACGAGGCCGGTCTCCTCGGCCAGCTCCCGGCGGGCCGCCGCGACGGGCCCCTCGCCGGCCTCGACGCGACCCCCCGGCAGCGCCCAGCGGCCGACCGACGGCGGACGGCCGCGCTCGATCCAGACGCAGCCCGCGGGGCCTCGGACGAGCGCAAGCGCGATCGGCGACCAGCCCATGCCCGGACCCTACAGGCGGCCCCCGTCGCCGCCTGTAGGCTGGAGGACCTGCCATGGCTCGCTACGCCCGAGAGCTCGGCGGCTCGTCGCCGCTACACGCCGCGCTCGAGGGCTATACCCCGCGGGCGGGGCAGCAACGACTCGCCGAGCTGATCGGCGAGCGGCTGGAGCGGGGCGGGGCGCTGGTCGCGGAAGCCGCGACGGGCATCGGCAAGAGCCTCGCCTACCTGGTCCCGGCCGCGGCGAGCGGCCAGCGCGTCGTCGTGACCACGGCCACGCGGGCGTTGCAGGGCCAGCTCCTGCGGGAGGACATCCCGCTCGCGCGCGTCGCCACGGGCGAGCCGATCACGGCGGCGGTGGTCAAGGGCCGCGCGAACTACGTCTGCCGCGTGCAGCGCGCGTTCGCCGACCAGCGGGTGTCCGAGTCGGGACAGGGGGAGCTCGCCCGGATCGCGGAGTGGCTGGTGCGCACGCGGGAGGGTGACCGGGACGAGCTGCCGTTCGTGCCGCAGGAGGCGGTCTGGCGCGAGCTCGCGGTCGGGCCGGACCGCTGCCGCGGCGCACGCTGTCCCGAGCGGGACGGCTGCTACGCCGAGGCCGCCCGCGAGCGGGCCTCGGGCTGCCAGGTCGTCCTCGTCAACCACGCCCTCTACCTGGCCGACCTCGCGCTGCGGGCCCAGCGCGGCGGCGAGCCGGTGATCCTGCCCGAGCACGACGTCCTGATCGTCGACGAGGCGCACGCGTTCGAGGCGGCGGCCGTCGAGGCGCTCGGGGCGCGCGTGTCGGGGCCGCAGCTCGCGCGCTTCGCCCGCGACGTCGAGGACGCCTGCGCCGCGGCGCTGAAGCTCGCGCCGAGCGCCGAGCTCGCGCTCCTGCAGGTGCACGGCGAGCGCCTCTTCGGGGCCCTGCCGGAGGGGCGCCGCGTGCGCCTCGGCGAGCCCGCCCTGCGGCTCTTGCCCCGCGATGCGGCCGACGCGATGCGCGACGCCCTCGGCCGCATCGCCGAGCGCATCCGCGGCTACTCGGACGAGGCCGAGGCGCTGGCGCGCCAGGCCGAGCGGCTCGCGCTCGCGCTCGAGGCGATCCTCGCGCCCGACCACGACGAGACCGTCGTCTGGTCGGAGCGGGACGGCCGTGGCGGTGTCGAGTTGCGCGCCGCCCCGACCGCGGTCGGGACCCTGTTGCGCGAGCATCTGTGGGATCGCCTGCACGCCGCGGTGCTGGTCAGCGCCACGCTCGCGGATGCGGATGGCCTGGGCGGGGCGTGTCGACGGCTCGGGCTCGAGCGGGCCGAGATGCACATCGAGGAGTCGCCGTTCGACGTGGCCGGCAACGCCCGGCTGTACGTCCCCGATGACCTCGTCGGCGGCGGGCGCGCCGCTCCCGACGCCGTCGCCGATCGCATCGCCGAGCTGGTCGCCGCCTCGGACGGCCGGGCGCTCGTCCTGTTCCCGTCCCTGATGCGGCTGCACCGCGTGCACGAGCTGCTCGTCGATCGCCTGCCGGTGCCGGTCCTGTGTCAGGGCGAGGCGGCCCGCGACGTCCTGCTCGCGCGATTCCGCGAGGACGAGCGCTCGGTCCTGTTCGCGTCGATGACGTTCTGGCAGGGCGTCGACATCCCCGGCCGCTCGCTCGAGCTCGTGATCCTCGAGAGCCTGCCGTTCGCCGTGCCCGACGATCCGCTCGTCGCCGCCCGCTCCGAGCGCGCCGAGCGCGACGGCGGCAGCGGCTTCCGAGACGTGCAGCTGCCGCATGCCGCGCTGCTGCTCAAGCAGGGCTTCGGCCGGCTCCTGCGCTCGGAGACGGATCGCGGCGTCGTCGCCGTCCTCGACGCGCGCCTGGTCGAGAGGGGCTACGGCGCCTACCTCCGCGGCGCGCTGCCGCCGGTCGAGGTCGTCCGCGATGTCGGCGAGGTGCGCGCGTTCCTGCGCGGCGCTCGCGCGGCATAGCCGCCACGCAGCCGATGCCCGGAGCGGGACTCGAACCCGCACGCCTTGCGGCAGCCGGGTTTAAGCCGGCCGCGTCTGACCAATTCCGCCATCCGGGCACCGCCGAGGATAGAGGACGGTGGTCTGTCGGCACCGGGCCTGCGATGTACTTCCTGTCCCCGTGCACCCGCCCGGCCATGCTCGACGAGATCCGCGACCTCCTTCCCGCCTACTGCGCCGGCTCCCTGCCGGAGGAGATGCATGCGCGGGTGGAGGAGGCGATCCTGCGCTCGCCCGACCTGCTCAACGAGGCGACGGAGCTCGCGCAGGTCAACGACCACCTGATCGAGGTGCGGCGGAGGTTCGACCTCGAGGCGTCGGCCTAGGCGCCGATGCCGAGGGCGAGTCCGTGCAGGATGTCGCGCTCCGAGGCCAGAAAGCCGGGCGCGTCGAGGGCGTCGAGGGCGGCCAGCAGCACGATCGACCCGCCCACGATCAGCCCGGCCCGACCGGGCTCGATCGCCGGGTGGCGCTGACTGCGTTCCTCGGCCGTCAGGGGCGCGAGCTTGGCGATCCAGACGGCGATCGCGTCGCGGCTGACCCGGGTCCCGTGGATGCGCTCCGCGTCGTACCCGGGGAGCCCGAGCTCGAGCGCGGCGAGGGTCGTCGCGGTGCCGGCGACGGCGACCGCGTCGCGTCCCTCGGCCCGGGTCGCGAGGTCGCCGGGCAGGTGGCGATCGAGCAGGCGATCGACCTCCTCGCGGGCGAGCGTGAGCTGGTCGGGTGAGACCGCGTCCTCGGCGAGCCAGCGCTCCGTCATGCGCACGCAGCCGGCCTGCAGGCTGATCGCGCCGAGCACCTGACCCGCATCGCCGACCACGATCTCGGTCGAGCCGCCGCCGACGTCGACCACCGCCATCGGCCCGTCCGCAGCCATCGTCGAGGAGACCCCGCGGAAGGTGGCCCGCGCCTCCTCCTCGCCCGTCAGGGTGCGGGCGGCGATGCCGAGATCGCGGGCCAGGGACTGCATGAAGGCGTCGCCGTTGCGGCTGTCGCGGACCGCGCTCGTCGCGGACGCGAAGATCACGTCCGCGCCGAGCTGTCGCGCGCGCTCGACGTACTCCCCGACGACGCGGCGGGTCCGGCCCATGGCCTGCTCCGACAGTCGCGCGTCGCGATCGACGTGGGCGCCGAGGCGCGTGATCGCGAGGTGACGCTCGACCTCCGTGAGGTCCGCGCCGTCCACGTCGGCCAGCAACAGGCGCGTCGAGTTCGTGCCCATGTCGATCACCGCCGCGCGCATGGGGGGAAGGGTAGGGAGGGCGTCCCGTGGTCCTGCGGCTCGGCCGTGCGCCCGCTGCGGTTTGTGCGCTAGACTGCGCCTCCAGCGACGCGGGGTGGAGCAGTCTGGTAGCTCGTCGGGCTCATAACCCGAAGGTCGC
>JBMTER010000115.1:0-5302 GCA_049433345.1 Gaiellales bacterium
GGAGGCGGCGCTCCGCGAGAGCGCCCGGGGCGGCCGCCAAGCCGGCCGCGGCGCGGCGCGGGACGTCGGGCGCGGCGAGCAGATTGCCGGCGGAGACGACCGCGTCGCCGGTGTGCTCGCCGACCACGCCGAGCGCCTCGGCGCCCGAGTGGAGCGCCGTGCGGCCCGCGAGGTCGACGGCGGCGAGCTGGCGGTACGCGATCACGTCCGCGGGCTGGGCGACGACGAGCGCGTGCACCGCGGTCGCCGGGTCCTCCCCCGCCGCGAGCCGGTCGAGCAGCAGCGGCCCGAGCCGCGGGTCGGTCACGTTCTGGGAGGCGACGGCGCCGACGCCGGGCCGCACGTGCGCGCAGCGCGCGGCCACGGCCGGACTCGACGACATCACCGCGACGCCGCACTCGCCGGCCACCGGGTCGGCGGCGACGAGCGAGAGGGTCACGCCCCCTCCTCCTCCGGGATCACGGCGGTCACGTCGACCTCGACCAGCCAGGTCGGGCGCGCCAGCGCCACCACGACGAGTCCCGTGAAGACGGGGAAGACGCCCGGCAGGCGCTCGCCGAGCACGCGGTAGACGGGCTCGCGGTGGCGGATGTCGGTCAGGTAGATCACGCACTTGACGATGTGCGCGAGCTCGGAGCCCGCCTCGGCGAGCAGGAGCTCGACGTTGTCCATCACCTTGTGCGCCTGCGCGGCGGGATCGCCGATGCCGACGTCCTCGCGCGTGTCGAGGTCCTGCGCGACCTGGCCGCGCAGGTAGACGACGCCGTTCGCGACGACGGCCTGGCAGAGGTCGTTCGCGAGGCTCTGCTCGGGGTACGTGTCCTTCGTGTTGAAGGGCCGGATGCGGCGATGCGTCGGCATGGGCGTGCGGGTCAACCTAGCAGCCGCGGGTCCGACCGCGGGCGGCTCAGAGCAGGCCGAGGGCCTCCTCGACCGCGATCCGCCGGAAGGTCTCCCGCGCCGACTTCGGCGCGGTGAAGAGCGTCTCCCGCCACGCCTTCAGGTCGCGCTCGCCCTGCTCGTCGACCCAGCGCGAACCCGCGAAGGCGACGACCTCGACGTAGCTCTCGACGACGCGATCGGCGGTGATCGCGAGGTCGCCGCCCTCGACGCGCCCGCGCGGGTCGTACGCGATCGCCGAGCGCAGGCGCGCCACGGCCGAGGTGCGGGTCTGGCGCTCGAACGCGCCGTCCCGCGGCGCGCCCGCCGGCACCACGAGCCGCGTGATCGCGCGGTCGTTGACGGCGCGCAGGAGCTCCTCGGCGTCGTCCGCGGCGGTCTGCACGTACTTGTGCGACGGCCACCAGTCGAGCTCGCCGTAGTCGGCGACGTCGGTGCCCTGCCCGAACAGGTAGAAGTCGGCGTAGCGGTGGTAGTCGTCGCCGTGCTCGGCGCGCAGCACGTCGTAGCAGGCCGTCACCGACAGCGCCATCAGCGCGCTCGCGCCGCGCGCGTCGAGCGGCTCGCGCCGGCCGCGGCCGCCGCGGGGGTGGCGGCCGAAGCCGGGCCAGACGGCGGCGGCCGAGCCGGGCCGGCCGTCGACCTCGACCGCGAAGGCGTCCATCCGCAGCGCCGTCGACGAGTGCATCAGCCCTCCCGCCGGCAGCAGCGCGCCTCGGAGGCGGGCCAGTCGAGGGTCGGGTTGCGGTCGAAGAACCCGGCCGGCTCGAGCCGGAAGCCGGCGCGCGCCGCCGGCATGACGGGCCAGTCCTCGGGCCGCACGAAGTGCGTCACGCCGACGGTGTACCAGCAGACCACGTCCGTGTCCTCGATCGCGCGATCGGCGGCCGTCCACTCGGGCAGGCCGGCCTGGTCGACCGAGCCGTACGGGTAGGTGCCGGCCGGGTGCCGCTCGTCGGGGTCGTACGGCGTCACCCAGAGGGTGTGCCGGCCGAAGCCGGCGCGCCGGTAGATGGTCGCCTCCGGCCGGGCGAGGAGCGGCGTGACGCCGTGCATCGGCACGATCCGGTACGAGCGCGGCGCCCCGGCGACGGACAGCTCGTGCGGGTTGCCGACGTACCACTGGCGTGCGAGGTGGTCGTTCGCGTCGCGCGCGGCCTCGGCCTCGGTCCGGAACACCGTCGTCCGGGAGCGCCACGCGTTGCCCTCGGGATTGTCGGGGCCGGTCGGGACGGCCTCGGCCTCGACCTCGCGGACCGTGTTCAGCGGCCCGTCGACGTCGAGGTCGAGGCGGAAGCAGAACAGGTGCTGGTGGTGCGGCCCCGACAGGCCCTCGTCGACGAGCTGGGTGCCCTTCAGCTGCTCGCCCGGCGCGTGGGCCATCGTCGAGATGATGCCGTGCAGCTGCACCTCGAGCTCGATGTGGCCGTCGAGGCCGAAGTTCCAGCGGAACGCGTAGTCGTAGTTGCCGACGGTGGCCATCGAGTTGACGACGAAGCGGCGCGCACGGCGGCTCTCGACGTTGCCGGTGGCGTGGTCGGTGTGCTTCCACAGCAGGCTGTGGTCCTCCTCGTGCAGGCAGATCGCGTTCGCGATCTCGACCACGTCGCCGTCGCCCGCGGCGAGGTGCGCGTCGAGGTAGGTGATCTCGCCGAGGCAGTCGCAGCCGAGGACGAGCGAGTTCGTGCAGGCGCCGAGGCCGTACTCGCCGGCGTCGAAGTAGGTGCGCCAGTTGTGCATCGGATGCGGGTCGCCGTAGGGGACGATCATCTCCGCGCAGGAGGCGCGGTGCATGACGCGCCGCCCGCGGAAGCGCACGTCGGAGAGGACGAGGCCGTCCTGCGCCTCGAGCGACGCCGAGAACTCCCAGTCGAACCAGCGCACGCGGTTGCCGTCGACCGCGAAGGAGACGCCCTCGGGCTGCGTGATCTCGATCGGCCTGACGCCGCCCCGGGCCGGCACGGTGCCCGTGCGGTACTCGCCGTCGGCATCCGGGATCGGCTTCACGTCGTACTCCTCGATCGCGAGGATCTCGTGCGTGTCGAGGTCGACGAGGGCGAGCAGGCTCTCGATCGGCCGCGCGTACGAGTTCCGGCCGAGCGGCCCGCGCAGGTACGGCACGGCCCGCGCGTAGCGGTGGCGGCCGTCGAGCGGGTGGCCCATGTTGGCCGACGCGAGCACGTCGACCTGCACCTCGGCCATGTCGGTGATGCCGCGCTGCGCGAGCGCCGCGACCATCTTCGGATCGGCCTTGACGGAGGCCTCGACGGCGACGTACTCGTCGGGCGTGATCGGCGGGTACGCGCCGGGGAAGTCGCGCTCCCCGGCGATCCGCCCGCCGTCGAGGTCGACGGTGATCTCGCGCACCTGGCGCGCTGCGTCGTAGATCGAGGCGCGCGCCAGCCGCGGCGGGCGCGGGCCGCCCGCGTCGACCCAGGCGTGGTACGCCTCCTTGTCGGCCTCGGCGAGGCCGATCGCGATGAAGCGGCAGTCGTCGGCGCCTGCGGCCGTGCGCGCGATCCGCGCGGCCTCCCGGATCTCGTCGGGCGACAGGGGCTGGAACGGGTGCGGAGCGCCGGCCATGCCGCGGATCGTCGCACACCCGGGCGCGTCGGGGAAGCCGGTCGGCGGCTAGCCTGCGGGCCGTGGACGCCGACCCCGACCAGTTCCTCGCCGACGGCCTCGCCGCCTACGCGGCGGGCGACTTCGCGGGCGCCGCGACCGCGTGGCGGGCCGCGGCCGAGCGGGGCAGCGTCGCCGCGCGCGACCACCTGCAGCTGCTGGCCGAGGGCGATCCGCGCCGCCAGGTCCTGCTGGGCCGGATGGCGGAGCGCGAGAACCCCGACGCCCTGTGGCGGCTCGGGGTGGCCTGCGTGGAGCGCGCCGACCTGGCCGGCGTGCGCGAGCACTGGTGCCGCGCCGCCGGACTCGACGCGGCCCTCGCCGCCGAGCTCGCCGGCCTGCTCGGCTGCGACCCGGGCGACGCCGCGCGGATCCTCGCCGACGCCGACGACGGCGACGTCGCCTGCCGGCTCGGCGAGCTGTGCCTGGCCACGGGCCGCGACGAGGCCGCGCGCGTCTGGTGGCTGCTCGCGCGCGACGCGGGCAGCGCCGAGGCCGCGGCGCTGCTCGAGCGCCTCGGCCCCGGCGCGCCCTGACTCAGCCCTCCTGCTCGGCCTTGGCGGCGTCGAGCATCGCGTGGATCATCGCGTGCTTCGGCACCAGCGGGGCGGGGTAGGCGGTGCGGCTCTGGGTGAGGCCGCAGTCGAGCAGGGCGTCCGCGATCTTGTACGAGAGGGGGCCCGGGTTGATGATCGGCACCGGCAGGTGCTCGGCCAGGAAGGCGTGCGACTGGTGCATCGTCGTCGAGCCGAGGCAGATCACGTCCGCGCCGTCCTCCTCGACGAGCTGCATCGCGGCGGCGAGCAGCTTCGGGAAGACGACCTCCTCCTTGCCGCCGAGCAGGTTGACGACGTCCGGCGGCGTGTCGATGTGGCGGATGCCGGCGCACTTGTCCATCAGGCCGAGCTCGCCGACGCCCTTCTTGTAGAGCGCCGCCCACGGCGCCCACTGCGTCAGGACGCCGAACCTGTTGCCGAGCATCAGCGCCGTCAGGTACGACGTGCGGCCCGGGCCGATCACGGGGATGTCGAGCTCGCAGCGGATCGCGTTGACGCCCGAGTCACTCATCGTGTCGATGCAGATCGCGTCGTAGCCCGCGTCCTGGATGCGCAGCGCGCACTCCAGCATCGCGAGGTCCGCGAGGATCCAGTCGTGGTAGTTCTCGTACCACTGCGGCCCCGCCGAGACGGGCACGTACTCGAACTCGATGCCCGGCCCCCAGCTGACCGAGTTCTGCTGCGCGCGCCGGCCGGCGAGGCCGGTCTCGTCGAACGCGAACGGGACGAGGACCGCGATCCGCTTGCCCATCTGACTCTCCCCCTTGGTGGTTTCCGTGTCGTGGTGGTGGTCGGCCGCTAGGCGGCCAGCTCGCGCACGTCCGCGATGGTCCCCGTCACGGCCGCGGCGGCGGCCATCGACGGGCTCATCAGGTGCGTGCGCCCGAGGCGCCCCTGGCGCCCCTCGAAGTTGCGGTTGGACGTCGAGGCGCAGCGCTCGCCCGGGGCGAGGATGTCCTCGTTCATGCCGACGCACATCGAGCAGCCCGCGTCGCGCCACTCGGCGCCCGCGGCGGTGAAGACGTCGGCGAGGCCGCGCCGCTCGGCCTCGGCCTTGACGGCCATCGAGCCGGGCACGACGAGGACGCGCACGCCCGCCTTGACGCGCCGGCCGCGCAGGACCGCGGCGGCGGCCTCGAGGTCCTCGATGCGGCCGTTCGTGCAGGAGCCGATGACGACCCGGTCGACGGGCAGCCCGAGCAGGGGCTCGCCCGCCGCGAGGC
>JBMTER010000116.1:0-5283 GCA_049433345.1 Gaiellales bacterium
CGGAGTTGTCGACGGCGTCCTGGGGAGTCGACACCGCGAGAGCGCGAGCTGCGGTCTGGCCGTACACGTGATCGTCCGTCCCGGCAACCGTGGTGAAGTGCATCATCTCGTGGACGAGCGTGCCGGCCTTCGAGTCCGTCCCGGTGGCCGGGGCGGACCAGAACCCGCCGCACACGTAGATGGCGTAGGGCTGGTGGGGGTACACGTAGGCGTACGTCGACGCGCCCCCGCAGTCGGCGTTGTGGCACTCGACCACGATCGAGCCGGTCTCGAAGACGGCCAGCGCCAGGGCGTAGTTGTCGCGCACGGCGTTCCAGCGTGCGGGCGTACGCACGCCGAACCACTCGACGTAGCGGGCACCGGCACGGCGGTTCTCGAAGTAGGCGGTGGACTCGTCGGCGTAGCCCGTCGCATCGATGATCGCCTGGGCGATCCGGTCCTGCTCCGAGGCGACACCCCCGCCCGGGGCGACCGCGCTGCAGTTCTCGAACGAGAGGCTGAGGGCGCCGATCGAGCGCACGGCCGATGGCCGCACAGGCGACGGCACGGGGCCGGGCGGCGCGGCGGCGGTGAGCGTCAACTCCTCGGACCGCAGCGCCGTCGCCACCACCCCGCCGTCCGCGGCGACGACGAGCGCCGGATCGCTCGCGACCAGCCGGATCGCGTACGTCCCGGTGCGCGTGAAGGCGTAGGCACCGGCCAGCTCGACGTCGAGGGAGGCCGCGCCCCGCGCGGGCACCGTCAGGTAGTCGGAGTCCGCGGGCGGCCCGTACTTGGCGAGCGCGCCGACGTAGGCGACCGGCTCCCCGTCCAGGGTCACGGTGAAGGCCGGTCCGGCGAGCGACCCCGCCCCGACGGCGCGACGCAGGACCCGGATCGGCTCCGCGTCGGGGTTCGCGATCTCGACCCGGAGGACGACGCGCGCGCCGCTCTCGACCGGGCTCAGCGTCGCCTGTGGCGCGGCGGTCGCGGCGGCCGGGGCCACGAGGCACGCGGCGACGAGCGCGAGGACGGTCCGGGGGATCCGCACCCGCGCAGGATACCCGCGTTCGACGAACGTCGACTCGCGGTGGGGGTGGCCCTACAGCCCCATCGCGTGGTAGCCCGAGTCGACGTACGCGACCGTGCCGGTCACGTTCTCGGCCTCGAGCAGGTACGCGGCGGCCTTGCCCACGTCGCCCTGGTCGACGTTGCGCTTGAGGGGCGAGCGCTCCGCCACGAGCTCCTCCATCACGGTGAAGCCCGGGATCGAGCGGCCGGCGAGGGTGCGTACCGGACCCGCGGAGACCGCGTTGACGCGGATGTTCTTCGGGCCGAGGTCGGCGGCCAGGTAGCGCATGCTCGAGTCGAGCGCGGACTTGGCCACGCCCATCACGTTGTAGCCGGGCACCGCGCGCTCGCCGCCCAGATAGGTCATGGTCACGATCGAGCCGCCCCCGCGGGCCTCCATGTGCGGCTCGGCCTCGCGCGCCATCGCCACCAGCGAGTACGCCGACACGTCGACGGCCAGCCAGAAGTCCTCCCGCTTCGTCTCGATGAAGCGCTGCTGCAGGTCGGGGGCCTGCGCGAAGGCGATCGAGTGCACGAGCAGGGCGAGGCCGCCGAGGGCTCCCACGGCCGCGTCGAACGCGGCCTTGATGGAGGCGTCGTCGCGGGCGTCCATCTCGACGCAGATGTCCGAGCCGACCGACGCGGCGAGCTCGCGCACGTTCTTCTCGACGCGCTCGCCCTGGTACGTGAAGGCGAGGCTCGCACCGCGGCGATGCAGCTCCTCGGCGATCCCCCACGCGATCGAGCGCTTGTTCGCGACGCCGGCGATCAGGGCGAGCTTGCCTTCGAGCATGGGGGCCTCCGGGGGTCGGGGACGGTCTCGGGGATCGTAGGGGGGCCGGCGGGCCCCCCCCCCCCCCCCCCCCCCCCCCCGCGCTCCTAGCCCTGCGCCGCCAGGTAGGCCTGGCCGGCGAGCACGCCCGCCAGGTGGCGCTTGTACTCGGACGAGCCGTCGAGGTCGGCGGTCGGGTCGATCCCCTCTCCCGCGGCCCGCGCCGCCTCGTCGACGGACGCGCCCCCGTTGATCGCGGCCTCGAAGCCCGCGAGCCGGGTCGGCCGGTCGGCGACGCCGGTGGCGGCGGCGCGAACCCCGTCCGCTCCGATCGAGACGCCCACGCCCACGATCGACCAGTCGATCGCGCGGCGGTGGAACTTCGCGTACGCGGACTGCGCGTTGCCCTTCGGCAGGCGCACCTGCGTGATCAGCTCGTCAGCCGCCAGCGACGTCGTCAGGTAGCTGGTGATCAGATCACCGATCTCGATCCGCCGCTCGCCGCCCGGGCCACGCGCGATCACGGCGCCGCCGGCGGCGAGGATCGCGGCCGGCAGGTCGCCGTGCGGGTCGGCGTGGGCCAGCGAGCCGCCGATCGTGCCGCGGCCGCGGATCACGAGGCTCCCGACGCCCGACGCCGCCTCCGCGACGACGCGGCAGTGCTCCGCGATCAGCGGGTCGGCGGCGACCGCGCGGTGCGTGGTCATCGCGCCGACCGCGATCTCGTCGCCGTCCTCGCAGACGCCGACCAGCTCGGCGACGCCGCCGAGGTCGACGACGGCACCCGGCGCCGCCAGGCGCAGCCGCATCATCGGAAGCAGCGACTGGCCGCCCGCCAGGGGACGGGCCCCCGCGGCCACCGCGGCGATCGCCTCGTCGATCGACGAGGCCTTCGTGTACTCGAGGGTCGACGGGATCACGACTGGGCCTCCTGGATCGCGCTCCACACGCGGGCGGGCTGCATGGGCATCTCGAGATGGCGGATGCCGAGGCCCGAGAGGGCGTCGACGGCCGCGTTGACGATCGCCGAGGACGCGGCGATCGTGCCGGCCTCGCCGATGCCCTTGACGCCCATCGGGTTCGACGGCGACGGCGTCGTCGTCCGGGCCAGGGTCATCTCGGGCACGTCCGCGGCGCTCGGGACGAGGTACTCGACGAGGGTCGGGGTCAGCATCTGCCCGTCCTCCCCGTACACCGTCTCCTCGTAGAGCGCCTGGCCGAGGCCCTGGATGATGCCGCCGTGGACCTGGCCGTCCACGATCAGCGGGTTGATCACGTTGCCGCAGTCGTCGACCGCGGTGTAGTTGACGATCTCGATCCGGCCCGTGGCGGGATCGATCTCGACCTCGCACACGTGCGTGCCGAACGGGAACGTGAAGTTCGGCGGATCGTGGAACGTCGTCGCCTCGAGCACCGGCTCGACGCCCTCCGGCATCGAGTTGGCGGCCCAGGCGGCGCCGGCCAGCTCCTGGATCGTCTTCGCGCGGTCCGGGGAGCCCTTCACCTGCCACGAGCTGCCGGTCCACTCGAGGTCGTCGACGGAGCACTCGAGCAGGTTCGCCGCGATCTCGCGGGCCTTCTCGCGCACCTTGCCGAGCGAGCGGTAGAGGGCGACGCCACCGACGGCCAAAGAGCGCGAGCCGTACGTGCCGAGCCCGTACGGCTGGAACGCGGTATCGCCGTGGATCACCTCGACGTCGTCGAACGGGATGCCGAGCTCGGTCTGCACGATCTGCGACCAGCTGGTCGCATGCCCCTGGCCGTGCGGGGAGGTGCCGGTGATGACCGTCGCCTTGCCGGTCGGGTGCAGGCGCACCGTGGAGTGCTCCCAGCCGGGCGCGCCGATGCCGATCGCGGCGGTCACCGCCGACGGCGCGAGGCCGCACACCTCGACGTACGTCGAGAGGCCGATGCCGCGGTAGCGGCCGTTCGCCTCGGACTCGGCGCGGCGGGCCGCGAAGCCCGCGTAGTCGGCGAGGCGCAGGGCCTCGTCGAGCGTCGCGTCGTACGCGCCCGAGTCGTACACGAGCCCCGTGGAGCTCGAGTACGGGAACTGGTCGGGCTTGATGAAGTTGGCGCGACGGACCTCCGCCGCGTCGATGCCGAGGTCGTCGGCGATGGCGTCCATCAGGCGCTCGATCCCGTGCGTCGCCTCCGGGCGGCCGGCGCCGCGATAGGCGTCGGTCGGCGTCGTGTTCGTGAACGCCTGCCGCATCCGGATCGAGATGTTCTGGATGTCGTAGCAGCCCGGGACCATGAACACCGTGAGGTGCGAGATCGACGGGGTCAGGAGCTGGTGGTACGCGCCGTTGTTCTGGATCGCGTCGAACTTGAGGGCGACGATCTTGCCGCTGTCGTCCACGCCGGCCGTGTAGTACTGGACCTGGTCGCGGCCGTGGATCGTGGCGACCGCGTTCTCGGAGCGGTCCTCGATCCACTTGACGGGCACGCCGACGGCGCGCGACGCCGAGCAGACCGCGAACTCCTCGCGATACGTGTTGAGCTTGGCGCCGAAGCCGCCGCCCACGTCGGGCGTGACCACGCGCACCTTCGCCTCGGACGTGCCGCAGACGATGCTGACGAACGTGCGCACGAAGTGCGCGACCTGGGTCGACGTGTAGAGCGTGACCTCGCCCGTCGCCTGCTGCCAGTCGCCGATGCAGCCGCGGGTCTCCATCGGCATCGGCGTGACGCGCTGGTTGACGACGCGCAGCTCGACCGTGCGGGCCGCGCCCGCCATCGCCTCGGCGAAGCCGTCGGTCTCGTGGCTGATGGTCGCCGCGGCGTTGTCCGGGTACTCGGAGTGCACGAGCGGCGCACCGTCCGCCAGCGCGGCCTCGGCGTCGCACACGACCGGGAGGGGGTCGTAGTCGACGAGCACGAGGTCGGCGCCGTCGCGGGCGATGTAGCGATCGTCGGCGATCACGATCGCGACGGGCTCGCCGACGTAACGGACCTCGTCCTTCGCCAGGAGGTGCTGGACGGGCTGGCGCACGTCCGAGCCGGGGGGGTTCGAGGCGCTGAGGACGCCCGTCTCGGCCGGCAGGTTCGCGTGGGTGAGGACGCGGTGGACGCCCGGCAGGGCCTCCGCCGCGGCGGTGTCGATGCCGTTGATCCGCGCGTGCCCGAACGGCGAGCGCACGAACACGGCGTGCAGCATCCCGGGCAGGCGCAGGTCGTCGACGTAGCGGCCCTCGCCCGTGACGAACTTGCGGTCCTCCTTGCGCAGGACGGCATCGCCGATGCCGCCCGCGGCCTTGGTCTCCATCGTCGCCATGGTCAGCTCCTCGCCATCTGGTCGGCGGCGCTGCGGACGGCCGCCACGATGTTCTGGTAGCCCGTGCAGCGGCAGAGGTTGCCGGCCATGCCGAAGCGCACCTCATCCTCGGTCGGGTTCGGGTTTTCCTGAAGCAGCCGGTGCGCGCGGGTGATCATGCCCGGGGTGCAGAACCCGCACTGCA
>JBMTER010000117.1:0-5280 GCA_049433345.1 Gaiellales bacterium
CCCCGCGAGCCGCGCCGCCGAAGGCGACGCCCGCAGCGCCGCGCCCGCCGACGGGGCGCACAGGAGCAGCACGCGGCGCTCGATGGCCTGCGCCTCGGCGAAGCTGATCAGCTGCCCCGCGAAGGCGCGCAGCGCCGCGTGGGCGGCGGTGCCGGCGCGCAGGACGCGCAGGCCCGGACGCCGCCGCAGGAGCGGGCCCAGCAGCGGGTCCTCGCGGTGCGCGCGGATCAGCTCGGTCGGGTCGTCGTCGAGGGCCAGCTCGAAACGCAGCCGCGCCCAGGCCGCGTCGAGGTCGTCCGCCTCGAGCCGGACCTGGAGGGCACCGTCCCGACGCTGCCGCACCCGCGCGTGACCGTCCGCACCGACCGCCGTGGTGAGGACGCCGTCGCGGAAGCGGCGCGTGACGCGGTCGGGTGCGCGGGCACTCGCCGCGAGGTCGTAGGGCCCGCCGGGCCGCACCTCGATCTCGCGGATCGCCATGCGCGGACGCTACCAGCCGTCGATGGCCGGGACGAGCGGCGCGTCGGCGGCGGGTGCCGGCAGCGCGGGTGCCTCCGACCCGGCGAGCGGGAGATCCACGGCCGCCGGATCCGGCTCGCCCGCAGCGGACGGCGGGGCCTCGACCGTGACCACCACCGTCACCGTACGCGGCGCGGGCTCCGGCTCGAGCGGCACCGGTTCGGGCTCCTGAGCGACGGACGCCGGCGGCGGCGCAACCGGGTCGGCGACCACCACCGAGCCGAGCAGGGCGTCGGCGCCGTCCTGCACGACAACCGCGTCGGTCGGGGCGGGCGCGATCTCCTGCGAGCGGGTCGGGAGGGCGACTGCGAGGCCCGTCCCGGCCAGGCACGTGAACGCGATGCCCGCGATCCCGAGACGCCGCAGCCCACGCCGGCGATCGCGACGACGGCGCGGAGGCCGGCGCTCCCGCGACGGGGCGGGGTCCGCCTCCCACGCCGGACCGGGAGGCTCCGGCAGCAGCGCGGCGAGACGCTCGCCGGCCACGGTCGGCGGCAGCTCGCCGCCGAGCCAGACCGGCCCCTCGATGCGCAGGAGGCCGTCCGTGCCGACCTCGAGCATGGCCGCGGTGACGTCACCCGGGTCGAGACCGGCTCGCGCCAGCGCGGCCCCGATGGCACGGGCCTGCCCGTGGGCGTCGGCCGGTAGGGACCGGTCCGAATCGGCGGTGGCCGGGTCGATCACGGCCCACGCCGCGCCGTCCTCGTCGCGGACGACGGCGCGCAGGGACGGGAGCCGGGCGGCACCCTCGGCGTCGACCCAGGCGCGTTGCCAGTCGTCGACGGCCTGCGGGTCGCCCGGCACGCCGATCAGCCGGCACGCGGCGCGCTGCGGCGGAGCCTCCAGGTCCGTTGCCTCGATCATCCCGCGGCGGCGCAGCTCGCCGGAGGCGCGATAGCGCCCGGCGATGATGGTCCCGCGTGCTCCCGGCTCCCAGTCCATGTCGCCACCATCGCAGCGGCGGAACCGGGGCGGACGCGCGGAGGCGAGGCGGACGCGCGCCGGATCGTCGCGGAGGCGCGCGGGACGCGCACGCGCCGGGACGCGACTCAGGCCGACGGGTACGGAATCGGGTCGAAGCCGCCGACCAGCGCGTCCTGGCGGGCCAGCATCTCGCCCTGATCGGTCTCGTGGTCGTACCCGAGCAGATGCAGTGTGCCGTGCACGACGAGGTCGAGGAGCTCGGCGCCCGCTCCGACTCCCGCCTCGTCCGCCTGCGCCTCGAGCACCGGGACGCAGACCACGACGTCGCCGAGCATCCGCGTCACCCCCGCCAGCCCCTCGTCCTCGTCGATCGGGAAGGCGAGCACATCGGTCGGCTCGTCGCGACCCCGATGCTCGCGGTTGATCGCGCGCATCTCGTGCTCGTCGAGCAGGACGATGCCGACCTCGCACGCGCCCGCCCCCTCAGCCGCGAGCACCCCGGCCACCGCCGCCTGGAGCGCGCCGACGTCCGCGCCGCAGCCGACGCGATCATCGACCTCGATCACCCGTCGGCCTCATCGGAGATGCGATAGGCCTCCACGATGCGCTGCACGAGCTGGTGACGAACAACGTCCGCGCGATCGAAGTCGATCACCTCGATGCCCTCGACCCCGCGCAGCACGTCGCGCGCCTCGACGAGGCCGGAGCGCTGGTCCCGCGGCAGGTCGATCTGCGTGGGATCGCCCGTGACGACCACCCGCGAGCCCATCCCGAGCCGGGTCAGGAACATCCGCATCTGCTCGCGCGTCGTGTTCTGCGCCTCGTCGAGGATGATGAACGCGTCGTTGAGCGTGCGGCCGCGCATGAAGGCGAGCGGCGCAACCTCCACCACGCCTCGCTCGAGCAGCGCCGTCACCCGCTCGCCGTCCATCATGTCGTAGAGCGCGTCGAAGAGCGGCCGCAGGTACGGGTCGACCTTCGCCATCAGGTCGCCCGGCAGGAAGCCGAGCCGCTCCCCGGCCTCGACCGCGGGCCGCGTGAGGATGATCCGCGAGACCTGGCGCTCGTCGAGCGCGGCGACAGCCAGAGCCATCGCGAGGTACGTCTTGCCGGTGCCGGCCGGTCCGCAGCCGAACGTCATCGTCGACGAGCGGATCGCATCCACGTAGCGCTTCTGGTTGAGGGTGCGCGGTCGGATCGTCGTCGTGCGATGCCGCCAGACGACATCGCCGAGGACGTCGCCGGCGCGGCCACCGGCATCGTCGGAGAGGACGCCCGTGACGGCCTCCACCGTCTGCGTCTCGAGCGGCATGCCGCGCTCGACGAGCTCGCCGAGCTCGGCCAGCACCGTACGCGCCCGTCCGACCTGGGCGTCGTCGCCGTCGAGGACGACCTCGTCACCACGCAGGTAGACCCTGCAGGTCGCCGCCTGCGCCACCGCCCGCAGTACCGCGTCCTCGCGCGAGGCGAGCTCGCGGGCGAAGGCGTCGGAGACGGTGAACGCCGTGCGGCTCAACCGCCGAGGGCCTCCCGGACGGCCGTCGAGACCGCCTTGCCGTCGGCGCGGCCCTGCGTGCGCGGCGTCAGCACCTTCATCACGGATCCGAGGTCCTTCGGCTCGGTCGCCCCCGTCTCCGCGATCGCCTGGGCCACGAGCTCGGCGAGCTCGGCGGGCGAGAGCGCGGCGGGCAGGTACGCGTCGATCAGCGCGGCCTCGGCCTCCTCCTTGACGGCATCGTCCTCGCGACCGCCCTCCCGGAAGCTCTCGGCCGCCTCGACGCGGCGCTTGCGCTCGCGCGTCAGCACCTGGATGGCCGCCGCGTCGTCGAGCGCGCCCTGCGCCTTCTCCGCGTCCCTGAGCGCCGCGAGCAGCATCGACAGCGCGCCGACGCGCTCCGTGTCGCGCGCCAGGCGCGCCGCCTTGAGATCCGCCTCGACCTGCTCGATCACGTCGTCACCTCGCCGGAGATCCTGCCGTCCCCGAGGATAGCCGTCCCGCGCGCCCGGACGACCCGGCCCGCCTCGACACCGGCGCCGGTGATCCGCCACGCGGTGCCGTCGCGTCCCTGGCCGAGCCCGGCGCCGTCGGCGTCCGCCTCCTCGATCAGGACCCGGTCGTCCGTGCCGACGCGCCCCTCGCAGTGGGCCCGCCAGAGCCGATCCGACAGGGCCCGCAGCTCGGCGGCGCGACGGCGCTTGACCACGGGGTCCGTGTCGTCGTCGGCCGTACGCGTGCCGGGCCGCGGCGAGAACGGGAAGACGTGCAGGCGGGCGAGGCCGACCTCCTCGACCAGCGCCAGCGTGGCCCGATGGTCCTCCTCCGCCTCGCCGGGCAGCCCCGCGATCACGTCGGCCGTGACCGCCACATCGGGCATCCGCCGGCGCGCGGCGGCGATCCGGGCGGCGTAGTCGCGGGCGCGGTAGCGGCGGCGCATCCCGGCCAGCAGCCGGTCCGAGCCGGTCTGCAGGGGCACGTGCAGGTGCGGCAGGAACGGCGCGACGGCGAGGGCGTCGAGCAGGTCGTCCGACAGGTGGTTCGGCTCGACGGACGACAACCGCGCCCGCTCGAGCCCCTCGACCCGCCCGAGGCGGTCGGCGAGGCCGGCGAGGCCGAGTCCGCTCGCCGGGTCGCGGTAGAGGCCGACGTTGACGCCGGTCATGACGATCTCGCGGTGCCCCTGGCGGACGCGCCGCTCGGCCTCCGCCAGGACCTCGTCGACGGGGCGCGAGCGGGTCGGACCGCGCACCTCCGGGATCACGCAGTACGCGCACGGGAACGAGCAGCCGTCCTGCACCTTCAGGAACATGCGTCGGCGGATCGGCGCGACCCGGGTCCGCTCGCCGCCCGTGCAGCCCAGCCCGCGCATGAGGTCGGCGACGGCGCCCGGCGCGGCCTCCGACGGCGCCCGCACGACGTGGACGCGCGGATCGATCCGCTCGAAGCCCGCGTCCGGCAGGCGCGCCGCGCAGCCCGTCACCACCACCCGCTCGGTGCCCGCGAGGGCGCGGCGGACGGCCTGGCGGGTCTTCGCCACCGCCTCGGCGGTGACGCAGCAGCCGTTGACGACGTGCACCTCCCCCGCCCCCGCCCCGGCCTCCGCGTAGCCCTCCTCCGCGAGGCGCTCGCGCAGGCCGACGAGGTCCGTGTGCGAGACCTTGCAGCCGAGGAACTCCGCGGAGAACGTCGTGGACACCGCTGGCAGGGTACTCCGGTCAGCGCGCCAGGTGGTCGCGCGCGATCGCCGCCGCCACCACCGCCGCCGTCTCCGTGCGCAACACGGTCGGCCCGAGCGTCGCGATCGGCGCGCCGGCGGCGCGCGCGGCCGCCAGCTCGTCGGCCGTGAAGCCCGCCTCCGGGCCGATCAGGAGCGTGACCGGGGCCGGCCTGTGGGCGAGCGCCGCCGCGAGGTCCCCGTCGGCCTCCTCGTGCGAGCAGGCGATGCCGTCGGCGAGGGCGTCGGCGAACGCGACGGGCGGCCCGATCACCGGGACCCAGGCGAGCTTCGCCTGCTGCGCCGCCGAACGGGCGATCCGCTCCCAGCGGTCCGTGCGCGCGTCGCGCCGACGGCCGGCGGCGAGCAAGGGCGCCACCTCGGCCACGCCGAGCTCGACGAGCTTCTCGACGGCGTCGTCGGCCCGGGAGCCGCTCTGGGCGAGCAGAACCCGGATCGGGGCGAGCGGCGGCTGCGCGGGCAGCTCGGAGCCGACGCGCAGGGCACCTGCCCGGGGATCCACGACGACGGCTTCATGGACACGGCCCGCACCGTCACCGACCTCGACCGCCGCGCCTGCGCGCCGGCGCAGCACCGCGCCCGCGTGCCGGGCGTCGGCCTCGGC
>JBMTER010000118.1:0-5271 GCA_049433345.1 Gaiellales bacterium
GCAACAGCCCGTGGGCGACCACCCCCGGCCCCGAGCCGAGCCAGGCATGGCGGGCCGCGGGGCCCCCGATCGCCCCGGTGTAGTCGGCGATGACGCCGCCGTCGGGGCTGCGCGGCACGTCGCGCAGCTCGACGTCGCGCAGGCGCCGCAGCGTGCTCGCGAGGCCGTACTCCATCAGCTCGAGCGGCACGGGCGCCTGAATGCGCTGGACGACCTTCGAGGAGTCGGCGATCACGACGAACCGGTCGGCCGTGGCCGCCACCACCTTCTCGCGCGTGTGCGCCGCCCCGCCGCCCTTCACGAGCCACCAGTCGGGCGCGATCTGGTCGGCCCCGTCGATTGCGAGGTCGAGGTGGTCGACGGTCGCCGAGTCATCGACCTCGAGTCCGAGCGCGCGGGCGGCCTCGTCGGTCTGCACCGAGGTGGCGACGCAGCGGATGGAGAGGCCCCGGGCCGCGATGGCGGGCAAGAGGTGCGCGACGGTCGAGCCCGTGCCGAGCCCGACGCGCATGCCGTCCTCGACGAGCAGCGCGGCGGCCTCCGCGGCGACCCGCTTCTCGGTCTCGGCGTCCATCGCGTCACACGGTACCGCGCGCGCGGGTCAGCCGGCTGCGGCTCGGTCCGCCAGCACGATCGAGGCCGGCGCCTCGACACGGCCGGCCGGGATCGCGGGGTCACCGGCCAGCACCCGCTCGAGCATCTCGCGCTTGTCCTCGCCGGTGACGAGCCACAGGAGCAGGCGCGTGCGAGCGAGCGCGGGATAGGTGAGGGTCATCCGCAGCGTGTCCTGGTACGCGCCTCCGGTGATCGCGACGAGGCGGTCGTCGACGGCGAGGACGGGATCGCCCGGCACCAGGGAGGCGGTGTGGCCGTCGGGGCCGAGGCCGAGGTGGATCACGTCGATCGTGACCGGCAGCTCGCCGGCGTAGCGGCGGGCCGCGGCCTCGAGGTCCTCGTCGGTCACCGGCATCGGATGCACCTGCACGGGCACCTGCGGGCCGAGGCTGTCGAGCAGGTGCGTGAGGTTGCGCCGCTCGTCCCCGTCGGGCGCGACGCGCTCGTCGACCTGGTAGATCTCGACCGACTCCCACGGCACGTCGAGGCCCGCGAGGTCGCCGAACATCGCCCATGGTGAGCGCCCGCCCGACACGGCCATCGAGAAGGCCCCGCGTTCCGCGACCGCCGAGCGGGCCGCCTCCGCGACGCGGTCCGCCGCGGCTCGCGCCACCGCGGCGGCGTCCTCCAGCACGATCAGCTCGTGGCGCATCAGCCCTGCTTCTCGGCGTGCCCGCCGAACTCGCTGCGCATCGCCGACAGGAGCTGGCCGGTGAACTGCCCGAGGCCGCGCGACTCGAAGCGCTCCATCAGGGACGCCGTGATCACGGGCGCGGGCACGCCCTCCTCGATCGCGGCGAGCGCCGTCCAGCGGCCCTCGCCCGAGTCGGATACGCGCCCGCCGAAGGCGCTCAGATCGGGATCCTTCGCGAGCGCACTCGCGGTCAGGTCGACGAGCCACGAGCCGACGACCGATCCGCGCCGCCAGACCTCGGCGACCTCGGCCACGTCGATCTCGTACTGGTAGTACTCCGGCTCGCGCAGCGGCGTCGTCTCCGCGTCGATCTCCTGCTGGTGGAGGCCGGCGTCTGCGTGGCGGATGATCGACAGGCCCTCGGCGATGGCGGCCATCATCCCGTACTCGATGCCGTTGTGGACCATCTTCACGAAGTGGCCGGCGCCGCTCGGTCCGCAGTGCAGGTAGCCCTCCTGCGCGGTGCCCTCGCGCGTCCGGCCGGGCGTCGGCTCGGCCGTGCCCGTGCCCGGGGCGAGCGTGCGCCAGATCGGGTCGAGTCGGGCCACGGGCTCGTCGTCGCCGCCGATCATCAGGCAGTAGCCGCGCTCGAGGCCCCAGACGCCACCGGACGTGCCGCAGTCGACGAAGTGCACCCCCTGCGCCGCGCACTCGCGGGCGTGGTGGATGTCATCGCGGTAGTACGAGTTGCCGCCGTCGATGATCGCGTCGCCCTCGTCGAGCAGGGGCAGCAGCGCGTCGACCTGCTCCTGCACGAGGCCGGCCGGGATCATGATCCACACGCTGCGCGGTCGCTCGAGCTTGGCGACGAGGTCCTCGAGGGAGTCTGCGCCCGTCGCGCCCTCGGCGACCAGGCCCTCGACGGCGTCGGCCGAGACGTCGTAGACCACGCAGGAGTGGCCGTCGCGCATAAGCCGGCGCACGATGTTCGCGCCCATCCGGCCGAGGCCGATCATCGCGAGCTGCATCGGGGTGTCGGTGGCCATGGGCCCTCCTCGGTCAGGCGCCCCGCAGGGCGCGGTAGCGGCGGATCAGCGCGTTCGTGGACGAGTCGTGGCCGAGCGCGGGCGCGTCGGCGGCCTCGAGCTCGGGGATGATGCGGACGGCGAGGGCCTTGCCGAGCTCGACGCCCCACTGGTCGAACGAGTCGATGCCCCAGATCGCGCCCTGCGTGAACACGCTGTGCTCGTAGAGGGCGACGAGCGCGCCGAGGCTGAAGGGGGTCAGGCGCTCGGCGAGGATGGTGCTGGTCGGGCGGTTGCCCTCCATGACGCGATGCGGGACCACGCGCTCGGGCGTGCCCTCCGCGCGCACCTCGTCCTCCGTCTTGCCGAACGCGAGCGCCTCGGACTGGGCGAAGACGTTGCTCATCAGGATGTCGTGGTGGCGGCCGAGCGGGTTGAGGGGCTGGGCGAAGCCGATCAGGTCGAGCGGGATCAGGAGCGTCCCCTGGTGGATCAGCTGGTAGAAGGAGTGCTGACCGTTGGTGCCCGGCTCGCCCCAGTAGACGGGTCCCGTGCCGTAGTCGACGCGCTCGCCCGCGAGCGTGACGTGCTTCCCGTTCGACTCCATCGTCAGCTGCTGGAGGTAGGCGGGGAAGCGCTTGAGGTACTGCTCGTACGGCATCACGCCGATCGTCTCGACGCCGAAGAAGTCGCGGTACCAGACGGCGAGCAGCCCCATCAGGACGGGCAGGTTGCGGTCGAGCGGCGTGGTGCGGAAGTGCTCGTCCATCGCGTGGAAGCCGGCGAGCAGCTCGCGGAAGCGCTCCGGGCCGATCGCGATCATCGTGGACAGGCCGATCGCCGAGTCCATCGAGTAGCGCCCGCCGACCCAGTCCCAGAAGCCGAACATGTTGGCGGTGTCGATGCCGAACGCCGCGACCCGCTCGGTGTTCGTCGAGACGGCCACGAAGTGTCGCGCGATCGCCGCCTCGTCGCCGAGGGCGTCGAGCGTCCACTGCCGCGCCGTGGCGGCGTTGGTCATCGTCTCGAGGGTGCCGAACGTCTTCGACGAGATGATGAACAGCGTCTCCGCGGGGTCGAGGTCGCGCGTCGCCTCGACGAAGTCGGTCGCGTCGACGTTGGAGACGAAGCGGCAGGCGATGTCGCGCGTCGCGTAGTGGCGCAGCGCCTCGTGGGCCATCACGGGTCCGAGGTCGGAGCCGCCGATGCCGATGTTGACGACGGCGCGGATCGGTCGGCCCGTGTGGCCCGTCCACGTGCCGCTGCGAACCTGGTCGGCGAAGGCGCCCATCCGTTCGAGCACGGCGTGCACGTCGGATACGACATCCTGCCCGTCGACGACGAGCTCGGCGTCGCGCGGCAGCCGGAGCGCCGTGTGCAGCACCGCTCGGTCCTCGGAGACGTTGATGTGCTCTCCCCGGAACATCGCCTCGATCCGCCCGGGCAGGTCGCGCTCCTCGGCGAGGGCGACGAGCAGGCCGATGGTCTCGGCGGTGGCGCGGTGCTTCGCGTAGTCGAGGTAGAGGCCGGCGCCCTCGGCGACCATGGTCTCCCCCCGGTCCGGATCGTCGGCGAAGAGCTCGCGCAGGTGCCGTGGCGCGATCAGCCTGTGGTGCTCCTCGAGGGCCCGCCAGGCCGGGGTGTCGCGTAGGTCGCTGATGTCGCCGTCCTCCCGCGCCAACGATAGAGGGACTCGGGTTACAGCAGGACTCCCGGCGGCTGGACGAGGTCCGGATGCGCGGCGCGGAAGGCGCGCGCCCGCTCCACGCTGCGCATCCACTCGTAGTGCAGCTGCTTCGTCACGACCGGGATCGCGCCGGCACGGCGCATCCGGTCGAGGCCCGCCGCATGGGCCGTGCCGGGCGAGCCGACCGCATCCTCGACGACGACGACGCGGAGGCCGTCGTCGAGCAGGCCGAGGGCGGACTGCGCGACGCACACGTCCGTCTCGAGGCCGGTCAGCACGACGGTGCCGCGGCCCGTCGCGCGCACGGCGGGCCCGACGAGCGGGTCGTCGGCGAGCCCGAAGACGGCCTTGCGCAGGACGGGCGCATCGCCGACCGCGTCGATCAGCGCGGGGTGCACGCCGCCCCAGTCCTCGGGCGATTCGACGGACGCGATCACCGGGATGGCGCAGAAGCGCGCGCCCAGGGCGAGGAAGGCGATGCGTTCGAGCAGGCCGGCCTTCGTGGCGTCCTCGACCCGCGCGAGGAAGTCGGCCTGCACGTCGACGATGACGAGCACGCAGTCGTCGGGATCGATGAGCAGCGTCACCGGCGCAGCCTACCCGCCACGTCGAGCAGCCGCAGGACGGGCTCGTGCGGCAGACCGGGGACGGAGCGCCCCATCCGCCCGGTCGTATCCGGCGCCGCCCAGAGCGCGTTGACGACCGCCTCCTCCGCGGCTTCGACGACGGCGGCGAAGAGCGGGTCGAGTCGCTCGTCACGGATGAGCTCGCGGGCGCAGCGCGCGGCGGTCGGGTCGCGCCGCACGCGCGCCCCCGTCGAGAACGCGACGAAGATCTCACCGGAGCCATGGTGACCGACCGATCCGGTGCGGGCGAGGCCGAGGCCGACGCGGCGGGCGAGGCGGGCGAGCTGGCCCGCGTCGAGCGGTGCGTCGGTGGCGACGACGCCGAGGCACGAGCCGGCGGGGTCGCCGTAGGGGATGCCGCTGACCAGCGTCTCGCCGATCGGCACGCCGTCGATGCGCAGGTCGCGGCCCGATCCGAAGTTGGCGAGCAGGAGCACGCCCACGGTCGCGTCGAGCGCGTCGATGCGGCGGCTCGCGGTGCCGATGCCGCCCTTCCACTCGTACAGCACCATCCCGGTGCCGGCCCCGACCGCTCCTTCGGCCACGGGCCCTCCCGTGGCGCCGTCGAGGGCGCGGGTCACGTCGGCCGCCTCGATCTGGGCCGAGCGCGCGTCGTTCAGCCACGAGTCGTCGCACTCTCCGACGACAGGGATCACGACCGCGTCGGTGCCGCCCGGCGGGTCG
>JBMTER010000119.1:0-5208 GCA_049433345.1 Gaiellales bacterium
CGGAGAAGCCGGTACCCCACTTCATCGTCTTCGGGTTGTAGTCGGGGGCGCCGAAGTGGAAGGACGGGCCCTTCACGGTGACCACCACCACGGGGGTCAGGGCTGGGCCGATCGCCGTCAGCCGGTACGTGCGGGTGCGGGAGATGCCGTTCCGGCCGCCCGAGCCGCCCTTCTTCGCGATCTCGTAGCAGAACGTTCCGTTCGGCGGCTGGGTGAGGACGCCCATGATCCGCCGCCAGCCGGGGCCGTAGTCGGAGTCCAGGGTGTCGATGTAGACGTTGCGACCGTAGACCGTGGTCGGTGCGCCGTAGCGGTTGCCGGGGCCGTAGACCCCGTAGCCGCTGAACGTGAAGGAGCCGAAGATCAGCGGGAAGTGCTTCCCCCGCAGGTAGCCCGCGTACCCGCCGGGGCTGAACTTCGACCAGCGCGTGTAGGCGAGCAGTTGGGCGGAGCCGGTGAAGGTCTGGTCTCCAACCGGCGGGAGCGCGAAGCTCGCGACCGTCGCCGGGGCGTTCGCATGGGCCCACGAGGGCCGACCGGGCGTGGCGGGGTCGCCCGTCCACGTCGAGACGTACAGGGTCACTCCCTTCGCTCCGGGCACGCCTCCGAAGTCCGATGCCTTCTTGCCGATCTTCTGCACGAGCCAGCTGCGGGTCGAGTCGCCCTCCGGCACCTGGCAGTAGGCGGCGGCGGTCGTGTGCCAGGGTTCGTCCTGCTCGGCGACGGGTTCCGGCCCGGTCGCGATCACCCGGGCGTGCCGCCTCGCGCTGTCCCACCGACAGGACACGGCGGACGTGTCATCGGCGGGCGCGTTGACGGGGCTCGCGGGATTCGACACCACGCGGGAGCCGCCGTAGGAGAGGTCCGCCCCCCGCCCCCCGGGGCCGGGGCCGTAGACGGTGACGGTGCGCTGCAGGCCCTCCATGTCGCGGAAGCGGATCACGAGGCTCGACCGGCGCTCGTCCTTCCCGGCGACGGTTTCCGGCCCGGTCGCGATCACACGGGCGTGGCGCCGCGCGCGGCAGGACGGCGAGGTGACTTGGTCCACGGGGGCGATCAGGCGGGCCTGCAGCCCGCGCGCCGCGGCGTCGCACTGGAAGACGGCTCGTACCGTGATCGGCTCTGACGGGTCGGCCGTGCCGACGTCCTGCGCGCCGTGGGCGACGCTCGCCGCGCCGAGCACCACGAGGGCGCAGACGAGGGGAACGAGGCGGCGCATGGGGGGCGCGGCCCGGTCGCAGGGCCTGTCTGCGAGGCCGGGCTCGGCGATCACGACATCGGGATCTGCCGCAGGATGTGCGGCTCGACCCGGTCGAAGATCTCGTCGAGCGACTCGCCCGTGATCGTCAGGCCGTGGTTCTTGAGGCCGATGATGGCGTGGCCCGGGTCGGGCTGGATGCGCACCAGGTCGGCGACGGCGTCGGCCAGCTCGGCGGTGCCGCACGGGTAGTTGATCTCCGTGGCGTCGACGCCCTCGACCCACGCGTGCACGTGGATGATCGCGCCGACGCTCGGATGCTCGCGGTAGATCTTGAAGTGCTCGATCGCGTCGACGGAGACGCGGCGCGGCTCGATGCCGGGCGGCACCGACATCACCATGGCCTGCTTGGCCTGGTCGTAGTCGGTGACGAGCAGCATGTCGCGGCCGATCTCCCGCAGGTTCGACTTGTCGACGCCGGACGCGCTCATCCAGAAGCGGGTCGCGTCCTTGCGGGCCGACAGGTTGCCGTACGACAGGCCGCCGATCGAGTAGAGCCGCAT
The DNA here is from genome assembly GCA_049433345.1 of Gaiellales bacterium. Lineage (GTDB taxonomy): Bacteria > Actinomycetota > Thermoleophilia > Gaiellales > F1-60-MAGs149 > F1-60-MAGs149. The sequence continues at coordinate 1,762 of JBMTER010000119.1, forward strand.
CACGTGCTCGAGGTCGCGCTTCTCGAGGTAGTCCTGGATCGGGAACGGCGCGGGCAGGAGGTCGAGCGCGTCGAGGCGCTCGCCGGCGCGCGTCAGCGCGGCGGTCACGTCGTCGCCGTCCCACAGCTCGGGCTCGAGGTCCGGGTTCCAGATGTTGTCGATCACGAGGTGGCTCTCGGCGAGCGGCGCGAGCCGCTCGGCGACCATCGCGTAGAAGGCGTCGTCGCCGGTGTCCGCGATCGCGTAGTTGCCCTGCTCCATCGTGCCGAAGCGCGCTTCGACGCCGGGGACGACGCGCACGGAGACGTTCGACAGCGCCCGCACGAGGACGGGGTAGTAGTCGCTGATCGCCTCCTGGAAGTCCGCCGGCGGCGCCTCGCCGGCGTAGATCGCCGCGCAGAACGTGGTCTTGTTCTCGCGCCGGTACGGGCGCACGTTGCCGCGGTCGACGAAGTTGCAGACGAGGTTCGCGGTGGCGAGGTCGTCGGTGCGCTCGTAGCCGCGCCCCTCGAGCGCGGCGCTGAGCCTCTCGGCGAAGGGGGCGAGCGTGTCGGAGACCTCTCCGTGGAAGGCGAATCGCATGGGGATGAGGGTAGCAGCCGCGCGGGTTCCCGCTCCGCGCGCGGCGACGCACGCGTCGGCCGTGCGCTACGCTTCGCGTCAGTGCGGTGCCGCCGGGTGCCGCGAGATCCCCCTCCGGGCAGCCGACCGCGGTCGTGCCGTCGCCCGGGCGGCGGGAGGCGTTGATGCGCGAAGCCGAGTCGTCGGCGGCACAACCCGGGCTCGTGGACACGGCGGGTGATCCGCCGCTCGACGACGTGGAGCGCTGGATCGGCGAGCGCATCCACGCGCCGGGCGACGAGGGTCCGATCCGCGCGGGCACGCTGTGGGCGGGCGCGTACGCGGACGCGGTGCGCGAGATGGCCGAGGGGCTCGCGTCGCCGTCGGCGGAGTATCGGCGCCGCTACGCGCTCCCGCTGGGCCTGCAGCGGATGCTGGCCGAGGACGAGCCGCACCTGCAGTCGGGCCTCGCCTTGCGCCCCCATCAGGTCGATGCGCTCGCGGGCATGCTCGCGGCGCTCGTCGGCGACTTCGAACGCGCCGACGACGCGGACGGGGCCGAGGGCGAGGCGGACGAGGCCGAGGCGCGCGTCGCCGACGAGTCGACCGCCGTCGTCGGCGCGTCCGCCCGCGGACGAGGACGCGGAGGACGAGGACGCCGAGGAGCACGGGGACGACGACGGGGACGACGACGACGCCGTGATCCGCGTCGTCCGGGGCGCGGCGCCGGCTGCCGTGGGCAGCGCGCACATCGACCTGGCGGTCCCCGACGACGACGGGGGCGACGAGGACGACGAGGATGAGGAGGCGACGGGGGAGATCGACGACCCCGGTGCGGCCCGCCGCTACCGCTTCAAGCACCCGACGGCATCCGGCAAGACCGTCGCCGCCGCCGCCTTCGTCGACGCCTCCCGCATCACCGGCGTCCTGATCCTGACCCATCGGCGCCTGCTCGTCGACCAGTTCCGCCGCGACCTGTCCGAGCAGGGCTACGCGCATCGCATCAAGGATCCCGTGCTCGGCAGGGCCAAGGCCCCCGTCGTGCCGCCGATCACGATCGAGACGTACGCCTGGTTCATCAAGAACGCCGACCGCCTCAACCGCGACGTCTACGGCGTGATCCTCTGCGACGAGGCGCACACCGCCCTCGGCGACCGCACCTCGGCGGCGATCCGCCGCCTCGACACGCCGACCTACATCGGCATGACGGCGACGGACCAGCTCCTGCAGAAGCACGTCGGCGATGTGTTCCCGGCGGAGATCGCCGACTTCCCGCTCGCCGAGGCGGTGCTGTCCGGCGTCGTCGCGCCGCTGCGCGCCGTGCGCGTCCCGCCGGGCGCGTCGCTCAAGCGGGTGCGCATCGTCGGCGGGGACTACGACCAGGCCGAGCTCGCCGAGGCGCTCGATCACGACGCCGTCAACATGGCCGCCGCGATGTACTACCTGGACATGTTCGGGCAGCGCCCGGGCATCGTCTACGCGGCCGGCGTCGACCACGCCGGCCGCGTCGCGGCCGCGCTGCCCGCCGTCGGGCGGAAGGCCGAGGCCGGCTCGGGTCGCCCCCCGCCGCGCGCGCGGGCGGAGACCCTCGCCGGTTACGAGCGCGGCGAGGTCAACGTGCTCGTCAACGCGCAGCTCCTCGCCGAGGGCTGGAACGCGCCGCGCGCCACGGTCTGCATGCACCTCGCTCCGACGGCCTCGCGGCGCGTCTACCAGCAGCGCGTCGGCCGCGTCATGCGCCTGCATCGGCGCAAGGAGGCCGGCGTCGTCGTCGACTTCGCCGAGGCCGCAGCGCCCCACACCGATCGCACCATCACCCTGCACTCCCTGCTCGACGTCGACGTGTTCCAGCCGGGAGCGCTCGTCACGCCGCGCCCGCCGCGCGTCCGCCGACGCTGGCGGCGGCTGCCGAAGGCGCTCGTGCGCGAGGCGCCCTGGCTCGTGCCCGTCACGCCCGACCCGGCGCGGCGCGCGCTCGTGATCCGGGACAACTGGAAGACCGTCGCCGTCGACCGCCTGCCGCTCGACGAGCAGGAGCTGTGGGCCGAGCACGCCGCGGAGCGCGCCCAGCCGAAGGACCTCGAGAAGCTCGCGCGGGTCCTCGTCGCCGTGCCGCGCGAGGCGCGCCTGCGCTTCTTCGCGAAGTGCGCGGCCGAGAACCGCCACCGCCAGCTGCGCCTCGAGGCGCTGCGCGACCTCGCGCAGAGCGGCCCGGGCACGAACCTGTTCGAGCAGGCCGTCCGCCTCGTCGAGCGCGCCCCGACCTGGCGCCAGGATCGCCAGCAGGGCGCCCGCACGCTGCTGCTCGCCCTCGGCGACGGCTTCGGCGAGGCCTCCGACCACTACGTCACCGCGTGGGCGTGGCGGCTCGCCGCGGCCGCGCACGACGCCCAGCATCGGCGCGTCGCGAACGCCGTCGACGGCGGCCGCGAGCTGGTGCGCAGCCTCGCCGGCAGGAGCGGGGACGACGCGCGCCGGCAGGCCGTCGAGGTGGTGCGGATCGCCGAGGAGCAGCCCCTCGACGTCGGCGCGGCGATCCTCTCCTGCGTGCGCACGTCCGACCTCGGCGCCGAGCGCGTCCTCGAGGATGCGCGCATCCGCATGTCGGCCGATCCGCGTGCCCTGGCCGCCGCGCTCGGCTCGAACGTGCCGCTGCCGAAGGGCATCAAGCGGCCCGGCCGGTCGCGGGTGTCGGCCGCGCAGCTGAAGGGCGCGCCGCCGCCGTCGGCCGTCGGCGCCCTGCCGAACGAGGCGGCCCACGAGGAGCCGAAGAAGCGCCGACGGCGGCGCAAGCGCAAGCGCGGCGGCGACGATGCCGGCGCCACGGGCGACGGCGAGGGCGCGGCGACGCCGCTCGAGCCGGCCGTCGACGGGGAGCCCGTCGCC
>JBMTER010000120.1:0-5145 GCA_049433345.1 Gaiellales bacterium
GGCCGCCGGGGGGGCGGGGCGCGGCGCCCGCCGCGGGGGCGTGCGGCCCGCGCGCGAGCAGCGGGACCGCTACGGCCGCCTGCTGGCGCGGGTCGAGGGCGTCGACGGTCCGCTCGCCGGGCGCGATCTCGCCCGCGCCCTCGCCCTCAGCGGACTCGCCCGCTCGCTGGCGATCGCCCCGAACCTCGATGATGCGGGGCCGATCGCCGAGCGCGTCGCCCGCGCCCGGCTCCTGCGGCGCGGGCTCTGGGGCGCGTGCGGGGAGGCGCGGGCGTTCCCCGGACGCGGGTAGGCTGGGGGACGTGATCGTCCCGCTTCTCGGCAGCGCCCTCGCCGGCGCCGCGCTCGGCGTCGCGGAGGCCGTGGCCGTCGTCCGCACGGACCGCGTGCTGCCCGTGCCCGGGCTCGACGCGCGCCTCGCGGGTCTGCGGATCGCGCACCTGTCGGACTTCCACCTCGGCGCGCCCGGGCCGAACGCCACGGCGACGCGGCGCGCCGTGCGCATCGCGATGGCGGCCGAGCCCGACCTGATCGCGATCACCGGCGACCAGCTCAGCCATCCCCGCGGTACCGACGCCCTGCTCGAAGTGCTCGCAGACCTCGACGCCCCGCTCGGCGTGTGGGCGATCCTCGGCAACCACGACCTCGGCTACTCGCGCGACCCGCTGTCGCGGGCCGGCGAGGTGCCCGACTACGCGTCCGCCGGCGTGCGGCTCCTGCGCGACGAGACCGTCGTGGTGGAACGGGGCGGCGTGCGCATCGCGATCAGCGGCATCGAGCCGCGGCGGCAGGAGCGGCCGACCTCCACGACACCGCTCGGCGCGCCGCTGCTCGCGCCGTGGCCGGCGGCCGACGCGGCCCTGCACCTCGTGCTCTCGCACTATCCGGACCTCTTCGACGAGGTGCCGGAGGGCGCCCGCGACATCGTCCTGGCCGGGCACCTGCACGGCGGGCAGATCTGCGTGCCGTGGCCGTCGGGGCGCCTGCGCCTGTCGCAGCTCGGGCAGCGCTATGCGGACGGCGTCTTCGGCCGCGGCGGCTCGACCCTGCACGTCACGCGCGGCGTCGGCACCACGTTCGTGCCGTTTCGGATCCTGGCCCGACCCGAGGTGCCGATCCTGGAGCTCGCGGTCGAGGCGCCGCTGGCCGCCGGGCCGTCGTAGGAGCTGCCGATGGCGATCCGGCACCTCGTGCGGGGCACGATCCGCGATGCGCCGGCTCCGTGCCGGGCGTGCACGTGGTGGCAGGGCGGCGCGGGACGGCTCGACAAGGGGCACTGGGCGGCGGGCGTCGAGGGCCGCTTCGGCGCGTGGGGCATGCTCTACGCGGACGACGACGGACGCACCCTCGGCCTCGTGCAGTACGGCCCGTCGGGTGCGTTCCGGCACGCGCGGGGACTGCCGGCCGGGCCGCCGTCGGCGGACGCCGTGCTCGTCACGTGCGCCCTCGTCGAGCCCGACGCCGGGCCATGGGTCCTGCAGCGGCTTCTGCTCGCGGTGGCCGGTGAGACCCGCGACCGCGGCCTGATCGCGCTCGAGGCGTTCGCCACCGGCGTCGAGCGGCCGGGCGCGCCGCACCTCGTGCCGCTGCCCCGGACCGCCCTCGAGGACATCGGCTTCCAGCCCGTGCGCGAGGACGGCGAGGTCGCGCTTCTGCGCCTCGACCTGCGCGGGCTGGTGACGGTGCCGGCTGCGGGCGAGGGCCTGCTCGTGCGGGTCCGCGAGCACCTGCGCGAGCGGCGCCGCAGCCGCGTGCCCGCCCGCTGAGGCCTCAGCCCGCGAGCAGGATCTCGGCGATGTCGACCGCGTTCGACGCCGCGCCCTTGCGCAGGTTGTCGGCGACGACCCAGCAGGCGAGCCCGTTCGGGACGCCGAGGTCGCGGCGGATGCGACCCACGAGCACGCCCTCGCGGCCCGACGCCTGGCGCGCCGTCGGGTAGGCCATCGCCGCCGGATCGTCGATCACGGCCACGCCCGGCTCCGCCTCGAGGAGCGCGCGGAACGCGTCGGCCGAGAGGGGCTCCGCGGTCTCGATCCAGACGGCCTCCGCGTGGCCGTTGACCACGGGCACGCGGGTGCAGGTGGCGGACACGCGCAGGTCGGGCAGGTCGAGGATCTTGCGCGACTCGTTGACGAGCTTGAGCTCCTCGTCGGTGTAGCCGTCGTCGCCGGAGAACGAGCCCGCGACGGGGAGCACGTCGAAGGCGATCGGCTTGGGGTACTGCCGGGGCGCGGGGTCGTCGGCGCCGGCGAGCGCCTCGCGCGACTCCTCGAGCAGCGCGTCGATCGCCGCCTGGCCCGTGCCGGAGACGGCCTGGTAGGTGGCGACGGTCAGCCGCTCGAGCCCGGCCGCGTCGCGGACGGGCCGCACGACCGGCATCAGCTGCATCGTCGAGCAGTTCGGATTCGCGATCAGGCCGCGATGGGCGCGGATCGCCTCGGGGTTGACGTCGGCCACGACCAGCGGCACGTCGTCCTGCATCCGGAAGGCCGACGAGTTGTCGACGACGACGGCGCCGCGCTCCACGGCGATCGGCGCCCACTCGCGCGACCGCGTCGCCCCGGCCGAGAAGATCGCCACGTCGACGCCGTCGAAGGCCTCCGCGGAGACCTCCCGCACGGTCAGGGTCTCGCCCTTGAAGGCGACCTCGCTGCCGGCGCTGCGCGCCGAGGCGAGCAGCACGAGCTCGTCGATCGGCAGGGCCCGTGCCGCGAGGACCTGCAGCATCGGGCGGCCGACGGCGCCCGTGGCGCCGAGGATCGCGACCCTAGCCACGCACGGCCTCCTCCTCGACCGGCTCCTGCTCGAGCTCGAAGGCGGCATGCAGGGCCTGCACGGCCTTCGGGATCTCGTCCTTCTTGATCATGCAGGAGACCTTGATCGGGGAGGTGGCGATCATGCGCAGGTTGATCCCGAGGTCGGCGAGCGTGCGGAACATCTTCGCGGCGACGCCGGGATGGGAGCGCATGCCGGCGCCGATCAGGCTGACCTTGCCGAGGTTGTGGTCCTCCTCGACGGTCATGTCGCCGAGCTCGCCCTTGGCGTCCTCGATCGCGTTGCGGGCGGCGCCCACGTCCTCCGTCGGCACCGAGAATGACAGCTCGGCGACGCCGTGGACGACGTTCTGGAGGATCGTGTCGACGTTGACGTGGTGGCGCGCGACGGCGTCGAAGACCGTGGCGGCGGCGCCCGGCACGTCGGGGATGCCGGTCAGCGTGAACACGACCTCCTTCTCGTTGTGCGTCACGCCGGAGATGATCGCGTCTTCCATGCCTTCCTCTCCAATCCAGGTGCCCTCCTCGTCCGAGAAGGTCGAGCGGGCGTGCACGCGCACGCCGTGGTTGCGGGCCAGCTCCACCGAGCGCAGCATCAGCACCTTCGCGCCCGAGGCGGACATCTCGAGCATCTCGTCGTACGAGATCCGCGGCTGCTTGCGGGCGTCGGGGACGATGCGCGGATCGGCCGAGTACACGCCGGCGACGTCCGAGTAGATCTCGCAGGCCGCGCCGAGCGCGGCGGCCAGCGCGACCGCGGTGGCGTCGGAGCCGCCGCGGCCGAGGGTGGTGACGTCGCGGGTCTCGGGCGACACGCCCTGGAAGCCGGCCACGAGCACGATCTTGCCGTCGTCCAGGGCCTGGACCACGCGGTCGGCGCGGATCTTCGTGATCTTCGCCTTCGTGTGGGCGGCGTCGGTCTCGATGCCGGCCTGCGAGCCGGTCAGGGAGACGGCCTCGTAGCCGAGGTCGTGGATCGCCATCGCCACGAGCGCGCAGGAGATGCGCTCGCCCGTGGACAGCAGCATGTCCATCTCGCGCCCGACCGGGTCGCCCGAGACCTGGTTGGCCAGCTCGATCAGGCCGTCCGTGGTCTTGCCCATCGCGGACACCGTGCCGACCACGCGCTTGCCGCGCTCGCGCATGGCGACCATGCGCCGCGCGACGTTCTTGATCTTGTCGGCGTCGGCGACGGACGAGCCGCCGAACTTCATCACGACGGTGTCGAAATCCTGCTCCGGGGCGGCGCTCATCGGACCCGCATGGTTGCAGAGCCCGGGCGGCCCGGGACGCGGTCAGGACTCGATCGCGCGGCGCCCCTCGAGGGCGCGCCCGAGGGTGACCTCGTCGGCGAACTCGAGGTCGCCGCCGACGGGCAGGCCGCTGGCGAGGCGCGTGACGCGCGTCTCGGCGCCGATCAGCCCCGCGATGTAGGCGGCGGTCGCCTCGCCGGTCATGGTGGGGTTGGTGGCGATGATGACCTCGCGCACGCCGCCGCGGCGGACGCGCTCGACGAGCCGGTCGATGGTGAGGTCCTCGGGGTCGACGCCGTCGAGCGGCGAGAGGGCGCCGCCGAGGACGTGGTAGCGGCCCCGGAAGGCGCCGGAGCGCTCGATCGGGTCGACGTCCTGCGGGGCCTCGACGACGCACAGGACGGCCTCGTCGCGGCGCGTGTCGGCGCAGATCGGGCAGAGGCCGTCCTCGGCGAAGCCGAAGCACTCGGGGCAGGGCCGGATCCGCTCGCGCGCCTGCCGGACCGCCTCCGCGAGGCCGAGCGCGTCCGCCTCGGGCACGCGCAGGAGATGCACCGCGAGCCGCTGCGCGGAGCGCCGCCCGACGCCGGGCAGCCGCGTCAGCTCGCGGACCAGCGCCTCGGCGGAGGGGGGCAGCACCGCGGCCTAGAGCCCCGGCAGGGACAGGCCCTGGGTGAGCGGGCCGAGCCGCTCCTGCTGCATCCGCTCCGCGTTCGCCTTGGCGTCGTTGAGGGCGGCGAGCACGAGGTCCTGGAGCATGTCCGGGTCGTCGGGGTCGATCAGCTTCGGGTCGATCCGCACCGAGCGCCACTCGCCGGCACCGGTGCAGGTCACCGTGACGAGGCCGTTGCCGGCCTGGCCCGTCACCTCGGCCACGGCCAACTCGGCCTGGGCCTGGGCCATCGCGGTCTGCATCTGCTGCAGCTGGCGCATCATCGCCTTCTGGTTCATTCGGGGTCCTCCTCGCTGGCGTCGAGCGTCTCCACGAGGCTGCGGACGAACTCCTCCTCGCGGGTCACGGGATCGAAGTCCTCATCCTCGCCGCCGATCGTCGGCTCGGCCGCCGGGACGCCCCCCGCCGCCGCCGGGGGGGGCGGCGCGGGCGGGCCGGCGGCGGG
>JBMTER010000121.1:0-5140 GCA_049433345.1 Gaiellales bacterium
CCGCGCCGCCACCCTGCCGGAGCTCGACGTCTTCCTCCGCCGTCAGGTGGGGGCCTACGCCTGGGAGGCCGTCGAGCAGGCCGAGATCGACTTCTGGAGGCACGTGGCGGCCCGCCCGCGGCGCGCCGGACGCCGCGGCCGGCGATGACGCAGAACGGCTCGCGGTAGCCCTCGCGGCGGGCGGCGAAGGCGCCGGCGGTGCACTCCCAGACGCCCGACTCGCTGTGCGCGTCGGAGAAGAGCACCTTGCCGGACTCCACGGGCTCGCCGCGCGTCGCGTTCGGCTTGGGCCCGATCACATCGAGCTCGAGGGCGAGGGGGTCGCCGAAGCTGGGGGCGTTGGGCGTCATGCGGGTCTCCTCCGTGGTCGACGCGGGGAGTCTAGGGGCTACGCTCACTCCATGGACGATCCTCTGCGCGACCACCCCGACTCCCCGCTCGACGAGGCCATCGGTCTCGCCTACCACGGCCGCGACGGCGACGACGTCGTCCTGCGGCTCGAGCCGACCCGCGCGGCGCTCGGCTACGAGGATCCGCCGATGCTCCATGGCGGCACCCTCGCCACGCTGGTCGACACCGCGGGCTGGTACGCCGTGATGGCCGTCAGCCCCGGCACCTGGGTGGCGACCGACCTGCGCTGCGACTTCCTGCGCATGGCCGATCTGGCGCCGTTGCGCGTGACCGCGCGCTGCCGGAAGGCGGGGCGGACCCTCGCCGTCTGCGACGTCGACATCGCCCCGTGGGACGCGCCGGCCAAGACGTCCGCGGTCGGCCGCATCCAGTTCATCCGCACCGGCGACTGAGCCGGGACGGTACATTGCTGGCATGGACAACCTGATCGACGGCAAGGCGGTCGCGGCCACGGTCCGCGGCGAGGTGGCGGAGCGCACGCAGCGGCTCCACGACGAGACCGGCGTGCGCGCCGGCCTCGCGGTGATCATCGTGGGCGAGGATCCGGCGTCGCAGGTCTACGTCGCCAACAAGCACCGGGCGTGTGAGGAGGCCGGCATGCGCTCGCTGCAGGTCGAGATGCCCGCCGAGACGACGCAGTCCGAACTCGAGGCAAAGATCGACGAGGTCGCGGCCGATCCCGGCATCCACGGGATGATCGTGCAGATGCCGCTGCCCGGGCACCTGGACACCGACGCCGCACTCAACCGGATCCCGTTCGAGAAGGACGCAGACGGCCTCACCGCCGACGCGATGGGCCGCCTGATGACGCTGCAGCCGGGTCCCCTGCCGTGCACGCCGGCTGGCGTGATGGAGCTGCTGAAGGCCTACGACGTCGAGACGAAGGGCGCGCACGCCGTCGTGGTCGGCCGCTCGGAGATCGTCGGCAAGCCGCAGGCGCACCTCCTGCTCAAGCAGGATTGCACCGTCACGATCTGCCACTCGCGCACGCGCGACCTGGAGGGCATCTGCCGCCAGGCCGACATCCTCGTGGCCGCCGTCGGCCGTCCGCGCATGATCGGGGCCGAGCACGTCAAGGACGGGGCCGTCGTGATCGACGTCGGCATCAACCGCCTCGAGGACGGACTCTGCGGCGACGTCGACTTCGACGCGGTCCAGCCGAAGGCGCGCCTGATCACGCCCGTGCCCGGCGGGGTCGGGCCGATGACGATCGCGATGCTGCTGAAGAACACGGTCGAGGCGGCCGAGCGCAGCGCGGGCCGCTGAGGCGCGGATGTCCGACGTCGAGCTGACCCCGGACGAGGTGCGCCATGTCGCGTCGCTCGCGCGGATCGGCCTGGACGACGCGGAGGTCGAGCGCCTCGGCCGCGAGCTGACGTCGATCCTCGGACACGTCAACGCGATCGCGCGGCTGCCGATCGCCGACGTGCCGCCGACGAAGCACGCGAACCCGCACGGCGACGCCCTGCGGATCGACGCCTCCCGCCCGGGGGCGTCGCGTGAGGAGGCCCTCGCGAACGCGCCCGACCCGACCGCCGAGGGCTTCCGCGTGCCCCCGATCGGAGCCTAGGCCGTGACGATCGACGTCATCGGGCTGACCGCCGAGCGCGCCGCCGCCATGCTGCGTGGCCGCGAGTGCACGGCCGAGGAGCTCGCGCAGGCCTATCTCGACCGGATCGCCCTGGTGGACGGCGAGATCCACTCGTACCTGCACGTCGACCCGGAGCGCACGCTCGCCGACGCGCGTGCGCAGGACGCGGCCGGCTCGGTCGGCCTCGCGGGCGTGCCGATCGCCTACAAGGACCTCCTGTCGACGCGCGGCGTGCCGACCACGGCCGGCTCGCGCATCCTCGAGGGCTTCGTGCCGATCGAGAGCGCCGACGTCGTGCGCTGGGGCGACGAGGCGGGCCTCGTCAGCCTCGGCAAGACGAACCTGGACGAGTTCGCGATGGGCTCGTCGACCGAGCACTCCGCGTACGGTCCGACCCTGAACCCGTGGGACGTGACGCGCGTGCCGGGCGGCTCGTCGGGCGGCTCGGCCGCCGTGGTGGCGGCAGGCTGCGCGCCCTGGGCGCTCGGCACCGACACGGGCGGCTCGATCCGCCAGCCCGCGGCCTTCTGCGGCCTCGTCGGCCTGATGCCCACCTACGGCAGCGTCTCGCGCTTCGGCGTCGTCGCCTTCGCCTGCTCGCTCGAGCAGGTCGGTCCGATGACCCTGACCGTGCGCGACGCGGCGCTGCTGCAGCAGGTGATCGCCCGCGACACGGACCGCGACGCGACGTGCACCGGTCCGCGCGCGCCGATCGAGGTGCCGGAGCCGGGTCGGCTCGACGGCGTCGTCTTCGGCGTGCCGCGCGCCGAGCTCGAGGAGGGCGTTGAGGAGGGCGTGCGCGCCCGCTTCGACGAGTCGCTCCGGGTCGCCGAATCGCTCGGCGCGCGCCTCGTCGACGTCGAGCTGCCGTACGCCCGCCACGGCCTCGCCGCGTACTACGTGATCGCCCCGGCCGAGGCCGCGGCCAACCTGTCGCGCTTCGACGGCGTCCGCTACGGCCTCCGGGTCGACGCGCCCGACGTGCGCGCGATGTACGAGGCGACCCGCGACCGTGGCTTCGGCGCCGAGGTCAAGCGCCGCATCATGATCGGCACCTACGCCCTGTCGGCCGGCTACCACGACGCCTACTACGTGCAGGCCCAGCGCGTGCGGACGCTGATCCGCCGCGACTTCGACGCGGCCTTCGGGGACGTCGACGCGATCCTCCTGCCGACGGCACCCACCGTGGCCTTCCCGATGGGCGCGCGGCTCGACGACCCGCTCGCGATGTACGCGAACGACATCTTCACGCTGCCCGTCAACCTCGCCGGCATCCCCGCCCTGTCCGTCCCGAACGGGCTCAGCGAAGGCCTGCCCACGGGCCTCCAGATCATCGGCCCGGCGCACTCCGAGAACCTGCTCCTGCGCCTCGGCGCGGCCTTCGAGGCCGAGCACGGGTTCGACCCGGTGCCGCCGGGAATGCGAGGCGCGACATGAGCGCGGCCTGGCAGAGGGACGGCTACGAGGCCGTCATCGGGCTCGAGATCCACATCCAGCTCGACACCGCCTCGAAGATGTTCTGCGCCTGCCCGAACCGCTATGGCGACGAGCCGAACACGAACGTCTGCATGGTCTGCCTCGCGCATCCGGGCGCCCTGCCCGTGGCCAACGCCGAGGCGGTCCGCCAGTCGGCCCGCGTCGGGCTTGCCCTCGGCTGCCGGATCCCCGAGCAGAGCGAGTTCAGCCGCAAGCAGTACTTCTACCCCGACAGCCCGAAGGCGTACCAGATCAGCCAGTACGACCAGCCCCTCTGCGCGGAGGGCTCCTTCCACGTGCCGGGCGAGGGCGCCTTCACGGTGCGGATCACGCGCGCGCACCTGGAGGAGGACGCCGCCAAGATGATCCACGCCGGCGGCGACGCCGGCCGCATCTCCGGCTCGGCCGGGTCCGTGGTCGACTTCAACCGCGCCGGCACGCCGCTGCTCGAGATCGTGACCGAGCCGGACCTGCGCTCGCCCGAGCAGGCGCGACGCTTCCTGACCCTGCTGCGCGCCACCGTGGTCGCGATCGGGGCGTCCGACTGCGACATGGAGAAGGGCTCGCTGCGCGCCGACGCCAACGTCTCGATCCGGCCGATCGGCTCGGACGGCTACGGCACGAAGGCCGAGCTCAAGAACATGAACTCGTTCCGGTTCCTCGAGCGCGGCATCGAGGCCGAGCTCGAACGCCAGCTCGGCATCGTCCGGGACGGCGGAGAGGTGCGTCAGGAGACGCTGCACTTCGACCCGGCCACCGGCACCCTGTCGAGCCTGCGCTCGAAGGAGGAGGCGCACGACTACCGCTACTTCCCCGAGCCGGATCTCCTGCCCGTCACGCAGAACCCCGACGACCTCGCGGCGCTCGCCGGAGAGCTGCCCGAGCTGCCCGTCGCCCGTTTCGCCCGCCTGAGCGGCGTCGGCCTGCCCGAGTCGACGGCGCTGCTCCTCGCGACCGAGCCCGAGCTCGCCGCCTACTACGACGACGTCGCGGCGCGGGTCGGCGACGCGAAGGTGGCGGCCAACTGGGTGCTGGGTGAGTTCCAGGCGCACCTCAACGCGGACGCCGTCACGGCCGACCGGAGCCCCGTCACGCCCGAGCGCCTCGCCGGGCTGATCGCGCTCGTCGTCGACGGCACGATCAACCAGACCACCGCCAAGGAGGTCCTCGGCGCGCTGCTCGCGGATCCGGCCGCGACCGCGGCCGGGGTGGTGGAGGAGCGCGGCCTCGCGCAGGTCGGCGGCGCCGACGAGCTCGGCGCGATCGTCGACGAGGTGCTCGCCGCGCATCCCGACGAGGCCGAGGCGTTCCGCGGCGGTCGCGAGCAGGTGATCGGCTTCCTCGTCGGTCAGTGCATGAAGGCGAGCGGGGGACGCGCCGACGCGAAGGCGCTGCAGGCGCTCCTGCGCGAGCGGCTCTCCGCCTAGCCGGACGCGCGGGCGCCCGGGCCGGGGTACGATTCCCCCTCCACACGCGGGAGAGGCGCATGCAGTCCGACAAGATCTGGTTCGACGGAGAGCTCGTTGACTACGGCGACATGAACGTGCACGTCCTCACGCACGCGCTGCACTACGGGTCCGGCGTCTTCGAGGGCATCCGCGCCTACGCCACCGACAAGGGACCGGCCGTCTTCCACCTGACGGATCACATGGAGCGGCTGCG
>JBMTER010000122.1:0-5124 GCA_049433345.1 Gaiellales bacterium
CGGCGCCTCGCTCGAGCGAGGCGATCGCGCCGAGCCGGCTGTACCCGGCCATGATCGGCGCGACGAGGGCCGCCTCGGCGCCACCCGCCACCATCGCGTCCGCCTTGCCGTCGCGGATCCGCTCGTAGGCCCAGCCGATCGCGTCCGAGCCGGCGGCGCAGGCCGTCGCGGGCGCCGCCGTCGGCCCGTGCAACCCGTTGACGCGTGCGACGGCCGCCACGGGGGCGTTGGTGAGGAGCAGCGGCACGGTGAACGGGCTGACGCGATCGAGGCCGCGCTCGAGCAGCGCGCGATGGTTGTCGGCGAGGGTGGCGATACCGCCATGCGCGCTCGCGATGGCCGCGCCGAACCGCCAGGGGTCGACGCCCGTCTCGCCCGCGTCGGCCAGCGCATGCCCGGCGGCGACGGCGGCGAGGAGTCCGGAGCGGTCCATCCGACGCGACTCGCGCCGCCCGACCGCGAGGTCCGCGTCGATGTCGCCGACGACGCAGGCGGGCAGCGGCGGCAGGCCCTCGAGGCGCACCTCCGTCGCGGCGGAGCGACCCGCGAGCAGCGCATCCCAGAAGGTGTCGACATCGTCGCCGAACGCCGTGACGATCCCGAGGCCCGTGACCGCAACCCGCCTGCCCATGGACGGAGTGTGCCGAACCGCCTCCGGTGCGCGCCGGCGACGGGTCTCAGGCTCCTCTCAGGTCGCCGCGGCACGCTGTAGGCGAAGGCAACGACACCCATCCCGGAGCACCCAATGCAGTTCACCAAGAAGACCATCCTGATCGGCGCCGCGGCGGCGATCGGCATCGCCGCGAGCGGCGGCACCGCCGTCGCCGCCACCGGCGGCGTCGGCTCGAACGACCGCGACGCGCGTCACGCGGAGTTCGAGCAGGAGCTCGCGCAGAAGCTCGGCGTCCCGCAGGCCGACGTGGCCAAGGCCCTCGACGAGCTCCATGCGGAGCGCACCACCGGGCGCCTCGATGCGCTGGTCCAGGAGGGCCGGCTCACGCAGCAGCAGGCCGATGCGATCCAGCAGCAGGCCCAGGCCGGTGACGCGCAGGGCGCGATGCGGGCGCTGCGCACCGCGATGCTCGGCAACGCGCTGGCCGACCTGGTCGAGGCCGGCGAGATCACGCAGGCCCAGGCCGACGAGGCCGCGAAGCTCGCCGCCGAGGGCGTGCCGATCGGGGTCCGGGGCATGAAGCGCGCCGACGGCGACCGCCCGACGCCGGACGCCGGGCGTCAGCAGGAGCACCTCGAGCACCTGCAGCAGGAGGGCGCGATCACCGCGCAGCAGGCCGCCGAGATCGCGGCCCTGATCACTGCCGGCGAGGCGGACGAGGCCCAGCAGCGCCTCCACGCCCTCAGGAGCACGGAGCACCTCGCCGAGCTCGTCGAGGACGGCGCCATCACGCAGGCCCAGGCTGACCGCGTCCAGGCCCTGATCGACGCCGGCGCTCCGATCGGGCTCGGCGGCCCCGGCATGGGCGGGCCCAAGGGCCACCGCGGCGGGGGCGACCACCTCGGCGACGGCGGTGGCCGACAGCACGGCGACCACGGCGATCACCACGGCATGGACGACGGCGAGGGGCGGGAGCCCGGCGGAGCCGCGCCCGCCCTCTGGAGCCAGGGCGCGTAGGCGCAGCGATCGGCCCCGCCCGCCATACTCGGGTGGGGCCGATCGAACGCCCCGACGACGATGCGGATCCTGATCATCGAGGACAACGAGTCGGTGCGCTCGGCGGTGCGCCGGGCACTCAGCGCCCGCGGCCACCAGATCGTCGAGGCGGCTACGGCCGCCGAGGGCCGCATGGCGACCGACGACGACATCGACGCGATCGTGCTCGACGTCGGACTGCCGGACGCGTCCGGCTTCGACGTCTGCCGGACCCTGCGCGAGACGGGCGTCCGGATCCCGATCCTGATGCTGACGGCTCGCGACGCCGTCGCCGACCGCGTCGAGGGCCTCGACGCCGGTGCCGATGACTACCTCGTGAAGCCCTTCGCGACGGTCGAGCTGGACGCCCGCCTGCGCGCAATCGCGCGACGCTCCCTCGCGGAACCCGATCAGGACGACGAGGTCCTCGAGACGGCGGGCGTCCGCCTCGACCTCGCCTCGCACAGCGCGGAGCGCGACGGCCGCGACCTCGAGCTGACCCGGACGGAGCGGCTGCTGCTCGAGCTGTTCCTGCGCAATCCGGACCGCGTGATGACGCGAGAGGTGATCCTCGACCGCGTCTGGGGGATGGACGCCCGAACCTCGTCGAACGGCGTCGAGGTCTACGTCGGCTATCTGCGGCGCAAGCTCGAGGAGGGCGGCGCCCCGCGCCTGATCGAGACGGTGCGCGGCGTCGGCTACGTGCTGAGGACCCGCGCGTGAGCCTCCGGCTGCGCATCGCGCTCGCGTCGGCGCTCGCCGTCGTCGTCGCCTTCGCGATCGGCGGGGTCGTCACCTACGAGGCCGCCCGGCGCTCCCTCTACGCCGAGGTCGATGACTCGCTGCGTGCCGCCGCGCTGCGCGAGGCGCGGGCTGCGGCACGCCCCGACCCGCTCGCCGCCGCGGCCACCGTCCAGGAGCTGGCCACCGAGGCGGACGAGGACGAGGACGGCGACGACGATCGCGGTGACCGTGATCGCGATCGGCGCCCGTTCGGCGGCCCGATGAACGGGCGCTTCGGCGGACCCGGGATCTTCGCGGAGCTGATCGACGGCTCGGGGCGGATCGCGCGGCGCCCCGCAGGCGAGGAGCCGCTGCCGCCGGCCGATGAGGCGGCCGAGATCGCCGCGCGAGGGCGCGGATCCGACTACCAGACGATCCGCTACCAGGGCATCCCGATCCGACTCCTCGTCGTCGGCCTCCAGCCCGGCCTCGCGCTGCAGGTCGGCCGCTCGGTGGAGGACGTCGAGGACTCGCTCGAGCGGCTCCAGCGACTCCTGCTCCTGGCCGGCATCGGCGGTGCGATCATCGCCATCGGCCTCGGCTGGCTCGTCGCCGACCGCGGCCGCGTGCCGCCGCGCCGGCTCGCCGCGGACGCCGACGACGCGGCGCAGGCCCGAGACCTGACTCGGCGCCTGCCGGAGCGCGGCGGCGCCGAGTCCGTGCGCCTGGCGGGCGCCGTCAACGATCTGCTGGGCGGCCTCGAGGAGTCTCGTCGCGCCCAGGACCAGCTGGTCGCGGACGCCGCGCACGAGCTGCGCACCCCGCTGACCGCGCTGCGCACCGACGTCGAGACCCTCGGCGATCCGACGGTCGAGCTCTCTGACGATGATCGTCGTCAGATCGCCGCCGCGCTCGGACGCGAGATCGACGACGTGGGGCGGATGATCACCGGCATCGTCGACCTCGCACGCGGCGCCGGCCCCGTGGAGCGCTCGGAGGAGCTCCGCCTCGACGACCTCGCCGCCGACGTCGTGGCGCGAGCACGCTCGCGCCGCCCGGAGGCGGTGATCGAGCTCGATACCGAGCCGGCGCCGTTCCCGGGCGATCCGACCCGCCTCGAGCGGGCGCTCGCCAACCTCGTCGAGAACGCGCTGCTGCACGGAACGAGTCCCGTTCGCGTGCGGGTGCGCACGGGGGAGATCACCGTCGACGATGCCGGCCCGGGCATCCCGCCCGACCAGCGCGATGCGATGTTCGAGCGCTTCCGGCGCGGCGTCGGCGTGCAGGATCGACCCGGCTCGGGGCTCGGCCTCGCGATCGTGCGCCAGGACATCGCCGCGCACGGCGGGACGGTGACGATCGGGGACGCGCCCGGCGGCGGCTGCCGCATCATCGTGCGGCTGCCCTCGCCCTGACACTCAGATAGGCCGCGCTCATGCGGCTGATAGGCTTCCCGTATGGACGCGGCCGGCTTCCTCGAGCTGCCCCCGCGCGGCGGCAAGCCGCGCGAGGTCGGGCTCACGCACGTCATGGACAAGGGCCTGAGCCTGGCCGACATCCGCTCCCTGGTCGAGATGGGCGGGGACTACATCGACATCGTGAAGCTCGGCTGGGGCACGTCCTACGTGACGGGCAACCTGCGCGAGAAGCTCGACCTGTACCGCTCGCTCGACATCCCCGTCGTCTGCGGCGGCACCCTGCTCGAGGTCGCCGAGGCGCGCGGGAAGGTCGAGGCGTACCGGACCTGGCTGACCGAGCAGGGATTCGAGAGCGTCGAGATCTCCGACGGCACGATCGACATGCCCCGCGAGCGCAAGCTCGAGCTGATCGACCTGTTCGCGCGCGACTTCCGCGTGCTCAGCGAGGTCGGCTCGAAGGACGCGGAGGAGATCTACGCGCCCTACCAGTGGGTCGAGTGGATCAAGGAGGAGCAGGCAGCCGGCGCCTGGCGGGTGATCACCGAGGCGCGCGAGTCCGGCACCGCGGGCATCTTCCGCACCTCGGGCGAGGTGCGCAGCGGCCTGATCGACGAGATCGCACACGAGATCGACGTCGCGGGGCTGCTCTTCGAGGCGCCGCAGAAGACCCAGCAGGCGTGGTTCATCAAGCACCTCGGGCCCGACGTCAACCTCGGCAACATCCCGCCCGAGGAGGTCATCTCGCTCGAGACCCTGCGCCGCGGTCTGCGCTCCGACACGATGACGCACATCCTCGGCCTCGGGGGTTGACGTGCCTGACGTGGTGGTGATCGGATCCGGCGGCGCCGGACTCGCCGCCGCGCTCGCCGCACACGCCGCCGGCGCCTCCGTCGTGGTGGCCACGAAGCTCGGTGCGGCATCCTGCAACACCGCCAAGGCGCAGGGTGGGATCCAGGCCGCAGTCGGACCCGATGACGACGTCGAGACGCACCTCGCCGACCTCCTCGCCTCGTCGCACGACACCGCAGACCCCCGGCTCGCGCGCCGGCTCGTCGAGGATGGCCCGGAGGCGATCCACTGGCTCGAGGGCCTGGGCGTCGTGTTCACCCGCGAGGCCGACGGGGCGCTGCGTGTCGCCCGCTGCGGTGGCGCCACGCGGCGGCGCCTGCTCCAGGTCGGCGACCGCACCGGCCATGCGATCGCAACCGCCCTGCGCCGCGCCGTCGCGGCGGCGGACGGCATCGAGGTCCTGGATCACGCCCCGCTCGTCGCGCTCGAGCCGGGTCGCGCAACGCTGGAGCGCGGCGGCGAGCCGATCGTGATCGAGCTGAGCGC
>JBMTER010000123.1:0-5117 GCA_049433345.1 Gaiellales bacterium
GGCGCGCGCCCGTCACCGCCGGCCGGCGCACGTGGACGCGCGTCATGCGCCGCGCCGCGGCCCATCCCGTGATCGGGCCGCTGATCGGCGCGGAGCCCGACGCGGCCGGCGGCCGCCATCGCGCGTAGTGTTCGGATGTGGGCCCGATCGCCTTCGAATCCCGGCCGTCCTTCCGCGACCCGATCCTCGTCGCGGCGTTCCGCGGCTGGAACGACGGCGGCTCAGCGGCGACCGTGGCCGCGGCCTTCCTGCGCAACAACTGCAACGCCGAGCGCTTCGCGTCGATCAGCCCCGAGGAGTTCGTCGACTTCCAGCAGACACGCCCGCAGGTGACGGTCGAGGAGGGCCACGTCCGGCAGATCACCTGGCCGGAGACCGAGCTCCTGCACGCGCGGCTGCCGAACGGCGAGCGCGACCTCCTGCTCGTGATCGGCACCGAGCCCAACTACCGCTGGCGCGCCTTCTCGGACGCGATCACGGGTTACGCGGCCGAGGTCGGCGCGTCGCTGGCGATCACCCTCGGCGGCCTGCTCGCCGACACGCCGCATACGCGGCCCGTGCCCGTCTCGAGCACCGCGCACGATCCCGACCTGATGGAGCGCTACGACCTCGAGCCGATCCGCTACGAGGGCCCGACCGGCATCGTCGGCGTCCTCCACGAGGGCCTCGGCCGCGCCGGCGTCCCGTCGGCCAGCCTCTGGGCCGCCGTGCCGCACTACCTCGGCGGCAACCCCAACCCGACGGCCGCCCTCGCGCTCGTGCGCGCGCTCGAGCCGCTGATCGAGTGCGAGCTCGAGCCGACCGAGCTCGAGACCGCCTCGGCCGAGTTCGACCGGCAGATCGCCCGCGTCGTCGCACGCGACGCCGAGATGCGCTCGTACGTCTCCGACCTCGAGGAGCGCCTCGACTCGGGCGACGACTACGACGACGAGGACGAGGACGACCTCGACGACGAGGACCTCGACGACGCGGGCGCGGACGAGATCACCGCCGACGACCTGCCGAGCGCCGACGAGCTCGCCGCGGAGCTGCAGGAGTTCCTGCGCGAGCAGCGCGACGACGGCTGATCAGCCGTCGGCCGCGAGCGCCGCGAGGTCCGCGGCGGGATCGGCGAGCACCTCAGCCGGCGGCTCGACCCCGGCGGCGAACAGCTTGCGTACGCCGCGCAGCGTCTTCATGTCCCCCACGCTCAGCGCGGCGCGCATGCGCCCGTCGCGCAGGTAGAAGGCGGTGCAGGCCGGCGTCTCCACATCCCCGCGCCAGACGATCGCGTCGTCGGGGCGCGGCACGCCCCCCCCGTTGAGGGTCAGGTCCCCCTGGTCCGACCAGAAGGTCGGCAGGTCCTCGAACAGGCCCTCGCCGGTCGCGATCTGCTCGGCGGCGACCTGCCCGTGGCCGATCGCCACGGCGGCGTGCTCGATCCGGATCCGCTCCTCGTCGGCCCAGCGGCTCGGGAAGGCGGCGATGTCACCGACCGCGTAGACCCCGTCGACGCTCGTGCGCAGCGCCGCGTCGACCCGCACTCCGCCGTCGACGATCGCGCAGCCGAGCGCCTCCGCGAGCGCGAGGCGCGGCGCCTGGCCGACGGCCGCGATCACGATGTCCGCCGCGACCTCCTCGCCACCCGCGAGCGTCACGCCCGCATCGGTGACGGCCTCCACGGCGACGCCGGCGCGCACGTCGACGCCGCGGGCCTCGGCCCAGCGCAGCACGTGCGCCGCCACCTCGCGGCCGAGCGGCCGCGCCATCGGCTCGGGCGCGGCCTCGAGCACCGTCGCGGTGTGGCCGTGGGCGACGGCGGCGGTGGCCGCCTCCATCCCGATGAAGCCGCCGCCGATGATCGCCAGCCGCCTGGGGCCCTCGGCGAGCAGCGCCTGCAGCGCGAGCGCCTCGTCCATGCGGGTGATCCGGCGCGCCCGCTCGAGCCCGGGGATCGGCAGCGCGCGCGGCGCGCAGCCCGTCGCGAGGACGAGCGCGTCCCAGGCGAGCGCCGTGCCGTCGGACAGGGTCGCGGTGCGCGCGGCCGCGTCGACCGCCTCGACGCGCGTTCCGAGGCGCAGGTCGATGCGGTCCTCGGCGTACGTCGCGGGCGCGGGCTTGACCACCTTGTCCATGTCGGCCGTGCCGACGATCACGGACTTCGAGAGCGGCGGCCGGTCGTACGGGTGCGTCTCCTCCTCGCCGACCAGCACGATCTCCCCCTCCCAGCCGACGCGCCGCAGGGTCAGGGCGCAGGCGCGCCCGGCCATGCCGGCGCCCGCGATCAGCACGATGCCCACTGCCGGCCTAGACGTCGACGAGGACGTCGTCGCCGTCGACCGTGACCGCGTAGACCTGCACGGCCTCGGTCGCGGGCGGGCAGTCGGGCTCGCCGGTCTCGACGTTGAAGGCGGAACCGTGCAGCGGGCACTCGACGGCCATGTCGTCGGCGAGGAAGTCGCCCTCGGACAGGGACGCCTCGGCGTGCGGGCAGTCGTCGCAGATGGCGTGCACGCGGTCGCCGATGCGGACGACGCAGAGCGCCGTGCCATCGGCCTCCACGCGCGTCAGCTCGCCCTCGGGGAAGTCGCCGATGGATCCGATCGAGACCTGGGCCATGGGGGTGTCCTTTCCGTGCCGTCGTGCGGGTGCCGCCCCGAAGCCTAGGCGGCCGCGAGGCGTCCGACGAGCAGGCGCCCGTCGATCGACCCGAGCAGGGGGTCGACGGCGTGCTCGGGATGCGGCATCAGGCCGCAGACGTTGCCCGCCGCGTTCGTGATGCAGGCGATCCGGTCGGTGGCGCCGTTGACCTCCTCGGCGTAGCGGAGCAGGATCTGCCCGTTGGCCTCCAGCTCGGCGAGGCCCTCGTCGGGGTGGTACCAGGCGCCGTCGCCGTGCTTGATCGGCACCGTGATCGATGCGCCGACGGGGCGGTCGCCGAGCCACGGCGACTCGGCCTGCACGACGAGGTCGACGTCGCGGCAGATGAAGCGGCGCGTGTGGTTCGGGGTCAGGACGCCGGGCAGGAGGCCCGCCTCGCAGAGGATCTGGAAGCCGTTGCAGATCCCGAGCACGGGTCCGCCCTGGGCGGCGAAGTCGGCGACGGCGGCCATGATCGGCGCGAAGCGCGCGAGCGCCCCGCAGCGCAGGTGGTCGCCGTACGAGAAGCCGCCCGGCAACAGGATGGCGTCGACGCCCCTGAGGTCGGCCTCGCCGTGCCAGAGGGGCACGGCCTCCCCGCCGACGACCTCCACGGCGCGCTGGGCGTCGCGGTCGTCGAGCGAGCCGAGGAACGTGATCACGCCGACCCTAGCCAACGACGACCTCGAACCCCTCGATCAGCTCGTTGGCGAGGACGCGACCGGCGGTCTCGCGGGCGACGCGCTCGGCCTCCGCGACGTCGTCGGTGTCGACCTCGAGGTCGAAGATCTTGCCGGCGCTGACCTCCGAGACGGGGTAGCCGAGCCCGGCGAGCGACCCCCGGATCGCCTCGCCCTGGGGATCGCGGATCCCCGCCTTGGGCCGCACGAGCACGGTCACCCTCATCCCTCAACCTCCATCCTGCGCAGGTAGTCGTCGAACGTCGAATCGGTCAGGGCCTCGTAGGCCTCCACGTAGCGGGCGCGCGTGCCGGCCACCACGTCGGGCGGCAGCTCGGGCCCGGGCGGGGCCTTCGGCCACGCGAGCGTCTCCAGGTAGTCGCGCACGTACTGCTTGTCGTACGAGGGCGGCGAGATGCCGGTGCGGTAGCCCTCGACGGGCCACCAGCGCGACGAGTCGGGCGTCAGCACCTCGTCGCCGAGGACGAGCCGCCCGTCGGGGTCGAACCCGAACTCGAACTTCGTGTCGGCGAGGATGATGCCGCGCTCGCGCGCGTGCGCCGCCGCGTGGCGGTAGAGCGCGATCGAGGCGCGCTCGGCCTCGGCGTAGGCCTCGGCGCCGATCAGGTCGCGCGCCTGGGCGACGGTGATGTTCTCGTCGTGGTCGCCGACGTCGGCCTTCGTCGCCGGCGTGAAGATCGGCTCGGGCAGCTCGGCCGCCTCGTCGAGCCCCGCGGGCAGCTCGTGCCCGGAGACCGTGCCAGTCGCCCGGTAGTCCTTCCAGCCCGACCCGGCCAGATAGCCGCGCACGACGCACTCGATCGGCAGCATCTCGAGCCTTTGGCAGAGCATCGCCCGCCCGCGCAGCTCGGGTGCCGAGGCCTCGGCGGGCAGCTCGCCCGGCCAGGCGCCCTTGAGGTGGTTGGGCACGATGCCCTTCGTGGCCTCGAGCCAGAACAGCGTCATGCCGGTCAGGACCCGGCCCTTGTCGGGGATCGGGTTCGGCATCACGACGTCGAAGGCGCTGATCCGGTCGGAGGCGACGAGCAGGAGCCCGTCGGAGCCCAGGTCGTAGATCTCGCGGACCTTGCCGCGGCCGATCAGCCGGTCCTCGAGGCCCGCGCTCACGCCGGCAGCCGCCCGAACGGGATCTCGGCGCGTGCCAGCACCTCGTCGAGCGAGAAGGCGCTCTCGATCACCGCCGCGTCGAGGCCCTGCGCGTCCGGGTCGGCGAGCACGAGGTCGCGCAGGTGCTCGCCCGTCTCCCACGCCTGCAGGGCGTTGCGCTGCACGACCTGGTAGGCGTCCTCGCGCGACAGCCCGGCCTCGACGAGGGCGAGCAGGACGCGGCCGGAGAAGGGCAGCCCCTGCGAGGCGTCGAGGTTCCGCCGCATGCGCTCGGCGCGCACGACCATCCCCTCCACCACCCACGTGAACTTGGCCAGCATGTAGTCGAGCAGGATCGACGAGTCGGCCAGGACCACCCGCTCGGCCGACGAGTGCGAGATGTCGCGCTCGTGCCAGAGCGGCACGTCCTCGAGCCCGACGACCGCGTTGCCGCGCAGGACGCGGGCGAGGCCCGAGATGCGCTCGCAGGTGATCGGGTTCTTCTTGTGCGGCATCGCCGACGAGCCCTTCTGGCCCTTGCCGAACGGCTCCTCGGCCTCGCGCACCTCGCTGCGCTGCAGGTGCCGCAGCTCGGTCGCGAAGCGGTCGAGCGACGAGCCCGTGATCGCGATCGCCGCCAGGAACTCGGCGTGGCGGTCGCGCGCGACGACCTGCGTCGAGGCCGGCTCGCCGTCGAGCCCGAGCCCGCCC